>JAUNOA010000049.1 GCA_030531245.1 Lachnospiraceae bacterium | reverse complement strand
CATGGATTCTAAAACACTGTTTTAAGTATAACACACATATATATAGAAAAGAATATCTCCGGAGAAACACATGCCTCATCGCAGCAAATTTTGCATTTTATAACCGGGGTTTATGTTCATTAATATGTCAATTAATTAAAAATCCGCAGAAAAGATCAAAAAAATAAAAGGACCAAACCGATTTACTCAGTCTGGTTCTTTTATATATCACGCATATATTATCTTCCAAGTTCTTTAACCTTTGCAGCCTTACCGACTCTCTGACGGAGATATGTAAGTCTTGCTCTGCGAACTTTACCTCTGCGGATAACTTCAATCTTATCAACTGAAGGGCTATGTACCGGCCATGTCTTCTCAACGCCGATTCCGTTTGATGTCTTACGAACCGTGAATGTCTCACGTGCGCCGCCGTTCTGACGCTTTGTTACTGTACCTTCGAAAATCTGGATTCTCTCGCGGTTACCCTCTTTGATCTTGTTGTGTACTCTTACAGTATCACCTACTGCAAACTCGTCAACGCTGGCTTTAAGCTGCTCGTTCTCGATTTCTCTGATAATGTCGTTCATTTGTTGTCCTCCTTAAAATATTAGGCATTCATAAAACGTTATTGTCACGCCAGCGGAATACCCGATTAATCACAACGTGAAATAGTTTAACATATCATACTGATTATTTCAATGATTATTTATCATTACTTATAATCCCGTTTTTCAGGGAATTAAGATATTTAATATCATTCTTATCCAGATTTGCCGTCTCAAGCAGATCGGGACGTCTTTCAAGTGTCCTTTCCAGACTCTTCTGTCTGCGCCATTTCATAATATTTGCATGATGTCCGCTCAACAGAACTTCCGGTACGGTCATGTTCTCGTATATCTCAGGTCTTGTGTACTGCGGATATTCGAGAAGATTATCTTCAAATGATTCGAAGTCAGCACTTTCCTCATTGGTCAGTGTTCCCGGAACCATCCGGCTTACTGCATCAATAACTACCATTGCAGGGAGTTCTCCGCCTGTAAGCACATAATCACCTATGCTGAGAGATTCCACGTTCAAAAGTTCCAAAGCCCTTTCATCGACACCCTCGTAATGGCCGCAGAGAAGTACCAGATCCTCTTCCTGCGCCAGTTCCTTTGCGATATCCTGATTGAACACATGTCCCTGCGGCGTCATATAAATAACTCTGGGCTTTTTGCCGATTTTTTCACACAGGGCACTGTATGCCTCACATATAGGGGCCGCCTGCATTACCATGCCTGCTCCTCCGCCGTACGGGTAATCGTCGACATGGCGATGCTTATCCCTGGTATAATCGCGGATATCGATTGCATCTACCTCTATTATTTTTTCATTCTGTGCCCGTCCGATAATGCTGGTATTCAATCCGTCCGTTATCATCTCCGGGAACAATGTAAGTACATGAAATCTCATTTTTAAATATCCAGAAGTCCATCAAGAACATGAACAAAGATTTTTTTATCGTCGGTATCCACTCTGAGAATACAGTCTTTAATGAAAGGCATAAGGAAATCTTTTTCTCCTCCTTTGACCTCCATTACCTGATTGGCTCCGGTAGGAAATACTTCGGCAACATTACCGAGTATTTTTCCGTCTTCATCGACAACACTGCATCCGATCAGATCGGCTATGAAATACTCATCCTTCTTGAGCGGAATCGCATCCTCTCTGTCTATCATCAGATCTTTATTACGAAATTTCTGAATGTCCTCAGGAGTATCAATTCCTTTGAATTTACAGATAGCCATATTTTTAAAAAACTTCACAGATTCCAGTTCGAGTTCCCTTTCGGTTCCCCTTTCCTCTATATAGACTTTTTTAAGTTTTTTAAAACGCTCTGTCTCGTCAGTTGTCGGGAAGACTTTGCATTCTCCGTGAATGCCGTGGACTGATGATATGACACCTACTCTTAACCTGTCACTCATTATTCAATATCAACAAAAACTTTTCTGTCATCCTTGGATGACGCTGCCTTTACCACAGCACGAATAGCTTTAGCGATTTTCCCTCCGCGTCCGATGACACGTCCCATATCGGCCGGTGCGACCTGAAGCTTGATTTCTAGGATACCGTCACCCTCTACCTCTGTCACTACCACCTCGTCAGGATTATCGACCAAAGCTTTCGCTATAGTCTCTACTAATTCTCTCATCAGTTTCCCCCGTCATCCGGTTTACTGAATACCTGCATTCTTAAGCAGTTTGGCAACGCGGTCTGTCGGCTGAGCACCGTTTGCAAGCCACTTCTTTGCAGCTTCTTCATCGAATTTGATAACTGACGGGTCCTCGTTAGGATCATAGAAACCAACTTCTTCAATGAAACGACCGTCACGCGGTGATCTTGAATCAGCTACTACTACACGATAGAAAGGAGCTTTCTTCTTTCCCATTCTTTTTAATCTCATTTTTACAGCCATTGTTTTAATCCTCCTAATAAATTTCTGTTTCCATGTTTATTCTTCATCATGCCGTTCAGCTGCTTCTGCATTTTCTTCATTTGCTCGAACTGCTTTACGACCCGATTAACGGATGCTATGTCCTGACCGCAGCCTTTGGCGATACGGTTGCGTCTGGACGGATTCAGGAGCTTGGGATTGGCGCGCTCCTCGGGCGTCATAGAGTATATCATAGACGATATCCTGGTCAGCTGTTTTTCATCTATTTCAGGCATATTCTTTCCTCCGAGTCCCGGCATCATGGAAAGAACACTTGTCAGACCACCCATCTTGTTCATCTGAGCCATTGCATCAAGATAATCGTTGAAATCAAATTCAGATTTTTTCAGCTTTGCTGCGGTCTTTCTTGCCTGTTCCTCATCAAAGGTCTCCTGCGCTTTTTCGATAAGCGTAAGCATATCACCCATGCCAAGGATTCTGCCGGCCATACGATCAGGGTGGAACTCTTCCAGATCAGTGAGCTTCTCTCCCATACCGGCATAGTATATCGGTTTATCTGTTACTGCCTTGATTGAAAGTGCAGCACCGCCTCTTGCATCACCGTCCAGCTTTGTGAGGATAACCCCGTCTATTCCGACTTTTTCTGCGAATTCAGAAGCTACATTTACCGCATCCTGACCAGTCATGGCATCAACAGTAAGAAGTGTTGCATCGACATTCTGTACCTGCTTGATCTCGGCAAGCTCTGCCATCATATCTTCATCAATATGCAGACGTCCGGCGGTATCGATGATAACTACATTGTAGGAATTTTCTTTTGCTTCCTGCATGGCGGCCCTGACGATCTCCGTAGGCTTTGCATCGGTTCCCATGGAGAACACAGGAACCCCGACCTTCTCACCGTTCTTCTGCAGCTGATCTATAGCAGCAGGTCTGTATATGTCACATGCAACAAGGAGAGGTCTCCGTCCCTGTGATTTGAACTTTCCTGCCAGTTTTGCTGCCGTTGTGGTTTTACCTGCACCCTGAAGTCCCACCATCATGATTACCATGTTTGGTTTCAGTACAAGGTGCTCACCCTCACCGCCCATCAGATTAACGAGTTCCTCGTTTACGATTTTGATAACCTGCTGGCCCGGTGTCAGGCTTTCAAGGACATCAGTTCCGATTGCTCTTTCTTCAACTGTCTTAACAAACTGTTTTACGACCTTGAAGTTAACGTCAGCTTCAAGAAGTGCCATACGGACTTCCTTAAGTCCGCTCCTGACATCATCCGGTGTAAGGCGTCCCTTTCCGCGCAGATTCTTAAATACATTCTGAAGTTTTTCGCTTAAATTCTCAAATGCCATCCGGTCTTGTCATCCTGTTTATAAGATATCGATTATTTTCCGTGCATTTTCCTGATCAGTACTCTGTTTTGCAAGCTTTTCTATTTCTTTGAACTTGGCAACAAGTCCGAGTTTTGCTTCATACTCTTCAAGAGCTTTATCACAGCGTCTGATCATATCATGCACACCCTGCCGCGAGATCCCTTCCTCTTCGGCAATCTCGCTCATTGAGTAGTCATTGAGCACTACTTCTTCATATATTTCTCTCTGATGATCCGTAAGAAGTGCTCCGTAAAAATCATAAAGCAGGCTCTTACGAACCAGATCATTCATCTCGCTCATAAAATCACCTGCTATATATTACAATATCATATTTTTTATGTCAAGTATTTTTACTTGACGCGTGTTCTCAATATATAAATCGAATGCTCAACAATAAGAACCAGCGAAATAACTCCGATATATCCAATAATCGGATATACTGTTGAAACAAGATTGGTAAATCCGGTCAGACTGCATACATAGGCCAGTATCCCTGCCAATGTGATCCTTATTATCCGGTTTTTCTTTTCTTTACCGTGCGGTAAACGTTTCTCGGAATAGTTCAGAGCAGCAACCATAGTTGCATTGGCATTTCCGTACATCGCAATAAAAAGCAGAGCCGCATATACTGCTGAATAAACCGGTCCCATCTGCTGTGCCATGAAAAGCATAGGCAGATCTGTACCGGTAGATCTGCAGTCAGTAGCCATTGCCAGAATCAGAAGTACGGCAATTAATGTCAACACAACAGTACCTGCCAGGATACCGACCGGTCCTGTACTCTTCTTTTTAAAATGATTGGCAAGCGGGGCTATAATACCGATCGATCCGAACATATTGAGAGCTGTGTAATTAAAAGCACTCATATACCACGGACCGAGAAGTGGATTACCCTCTGTCACTGTCAGATCAATGCTTTGGATACCGTTCCTGCTTATACAGATTACACTGAGAATAATTGCACAAATGACCAGAACCGGCACCACCAGATCAAACACTTTGACCATACCGTTAAACCCGAAATATACCGTGATCATGATAAGCAGCGTAGCAAAAGCAGACCCTACGGCTCTGGGTATTGCAAACATCTGAAAACATAATGATGCAATCCCGGCAATCATAACCAAAGCTATTACAAAATACAGCAGTGAAAACAGTACCCCCACAAAGACTCTGAGCCAGGGAATATCAAACCGTATCATCAGTCTGTCCACGGTACCGGTTTTAGCGTTGTCTGAAAGCCAGATAACAAGACATGAAGCTAAACCCGCAAAAACAAGAGAGATCACCAGACCGATGATCCCTGTCTTTCCATAACTTCCGAAATATTGCCATAATTCCTGTCCCGATACATAACCTGCCCCCAGAAGGCATCCTGCAAAGGTAAAAGCCATGCTCAGGACTCCGATTTTCTTTATACTCATTTGGTTTCTGTCTGTTCCTGCTCTTTTTTTGCCAGATCATTTGTATCAATTGAATTTCTGAAAACGAAAAATCTCTGATACAGAAATTCAAGAACAAAGTTAAGAAGT
This sequence comes from Lachnospiraceae bacterium, assembly GCA_030531245.1. Taxonomy (GTDB): domain Bacteria; phylum Bacillota; class Clostridia; order Lachnospirales; family Lachnospiraceae; genus Darwinimomas. The sequence goes on along the minus strand of JAUNOA010000049.1, from coordinate 6,821 downwards.
GTTGCCGCTATATCTGCTATGTACTGAGCAATCCCCGAATCTGTCATAAGTTTGATCAACCAGTTTGAGAAAGGGATAAAAATCACATAGAACAGGGCTGTCTCAAGCATCGCAAGCGGTACATTATTGGCCGATTTAAATGTGAATCTCCTGTTTATTGTCAGATTCCAGATAACAGAGCATACAGTACCGATAGTCCAGCTCACATTATTCGGTAATTTGAAAACTTCGTTGCAGAGCAGTATAAGTACCCATTGAACTATTCCTGCCGAGATAGAGAACAATGTGAACTTGATTGTTCTGATCAATTCCTTATTCATTGAACAAACCCTCTATATACTCATCAACATCGAATTTTTTGAGATCATTTATCTTCTCACCATATCCGATATACTTAACTCTGAGCCCCAGTTCTGACTGAATAGCTACGGCTACACCCCCTTTGGCTGTACCGTCCATCTTGGTCAGTATAATACCCGTTATATCTGCCACTTCGGAAAACTGCTTTGCCTGCTCAATGGCATTCTGTCCGGTAGTAGCATCAAGAACTACCAGAGTCTCTCTCTTGAATCCCGGCAGTTCACGATCCACTATCCTGTAAAGTTTGGAAAGCTCTGCCATCAGATTTGTCTTATTATGGAGCCTGCCCGCGGTATCTGCAATCAGTGTATTATACCCTTTTGTCTTTGCCGCAGATGCGGCATTATAGATAACTGCACCGGGATCTGATCCTTCGGATGTTGAGATAATATCCGAACCGGATCTGCGGGACCACTCTTCAAGCTGCTCTATTGCAGCTGCCCTGAAAGTATCTGCAGCTACCAGAAGCACTTTTCTTCCGCTCTCTTTAAGCTGCATTGCCAGTTTTCCGCAGGTTGTAGTCTTTCCGACACCGTTGACACCTATAATCATATAAACAGCATCGGTTTCTTCTGCAGAGTAAGCATCCGCATCAAGGCTCATCTTATCTTTGATCAGCTTCTTAAGAGCATTTTTAGCCTCATCGGTGGTTTTCAGCTTTTCGTCCTTTACCTTTTCGCGAAGTGCTTCCGTGAGCTCCATTGCTGTAGATGCACCGACATCTGCCATGATCAGAGTTTCCTCCAGATCATCATAGAACTCTTCTTCGATATCGATTCCGCGTATGGCATTGAAAAATTTCTGTAATATCATATTAATTATCCAGTTTATCTTCTATTAGGTTTACAGAAACAAGAGTCGACACACCCTTTTCCTGCATAGTTATTCCATACAGCCTGTCAGCACAGACCATAGTTCCACGACGGTGAGTGATAACTATAAACTGTGTGTTTTTTGAAAGCTTTTTCAGATAATGTGCAAAACGATCAACGTTTGAATCATCCAGTGCTGCCTCTATCTCATCAAGCAGAGCAAACGGTGACGGCTTAAGGTTCTGAATAGCAAAAAGAAGAACTATTGCGGTGAGGGCTTTCTCACCTCCGGAAAGCTGCATCATATTCTGGAGTTTTTTGCCGGGCGGTTGAGCGATGATACGAATGCCCGCATCAAGCAGATCCGTCTCTTCGTCCATATCAAGTTCCAGTTTGCCCACACCGCCTCCGAAGAGCTCCTTGAACACCTTATCAAACTCAACCTGGATTCTGGCAAAGTTCTCTTCAAACTGTTTACGCATTCCTTCATCAAGTTCATTAATGATATTCTGCAGCTGTTCCTCGGCTTTAATTATATCCTCATGCTGAGTTCTCATAAGTTCATATCTTTCGGATACTTCCTTATACTCATCAATAGCGTTTATGTTTACAGGACCAAGTGCCTTAATATCATTCTTATAGCCACCGACCTGTCGTCTCATCTCAGCTGTATCACCGAGTTCTTCATCACGGTAACTCTCTGCTGTTTCAGTCGTCAGTTCATACTCATTCCACATATATGAAATGATAGAGTCAAGTTTGTCTGTTGCCTTCTCTCTCTTATTCTGAAGTCTGAATATATCTTTATCGAGAACACTGATTCTCTCGGAAACAGCATCTCTCTTTTCAAAATACTGTTTCTGCTCTCCGGATTTTGCATCCTTTTTCTCAAGCGTATCTGTAAGCGTTTTCTCAAGTTCTGCAAAAACAGACTTTTTATCCTCTATCTGTGCTTCAATTCCGGCAATCTGCTGCTGTTTATCAGCGATACCTTCACCGGAAGCGGCTGTTCCTGCAATAAGGGTCTCCTTTTCAGTAAGGAAGCCGTTCAGTTCGTCATTGACACGGGATATATTCTCACGTATGAACTCCAGCTGCTGTTCGTAGCCCGCTGTAACAACCTGTGTTTTTGCGTAATTCTCTGCAAGAGACTCCCGCCCGTTTCTATAGGATTCAAGTTCTTCTGTAGAAGCAACAATACTTTCATCAAGGGCCTTCTGACGTTCATCGATTTCGGCAAGATCGTTTTGCCATTTTGATCTCTGTGACGTTATTTCAGTAATCTGAGACTCAACAGAATACAGTTCATTTTCCATTTCAACAGAGGCATCCGTAAACTCATCCAGTCTTGTTCTGATTGATGACATGTTTGTTTCAACAGTATTCTTTTCAATCAAAGCTTCCTGCTTTTCGTCTCTGACTTTCTGTATTTTGTCGGATATATCCTTGATGCCTGTACGCTTTTCTTCAAGTTCTGCCTCGCGGTTCTCAACATCCTGCTTAGCTTTTGAAAGGGTATCTGTCAGCTCATCGATCTCACGCTTACGTCCCAGAAGATTGGAACTGTTCTTATATGTTCCTCCACTGATAGAACCGCCGGGCGCAAGATATTCTCCCTCTTTTGTAACTACATGATACTCATATCCGTGACGTTTCTGAAGTGCGATTGCATCGTCAATATTATCAAGAACAATTGTCTTTCCAAGAAGATGATCTATAAGACCTTTGTAAATCAAATCTGTTTTAACAAGCGAGGAAGCAAGCCCTATTACACCATTTTCAGTCATAACGGATCCTGCGTTCCATGTGTTCTCTTTCATGGCTGAGAGCGGAAGGAATGTAGCACGGCCGAGTTTTTCTTCCTTGAGGAAAGAAATCAGCTTCTTGGCAGTGGACTCGTCATCAGTAACAATATTCTGGATTTTTCCTCCCAGAGCTGTCTCAATTGCTGTTTCATATTCCTTATCTACTTTAATAAGATCAGCTACGACACCGTGGACTCCGCCGGTTTTCTCGCTCTGTTCCATAACTCGTTTGACAGAATTGCCGTAACCCTCATATCTTTCTGCAATATTCTTCAGCGATTCAAGCTTTGCACTGACAGACTGAACTTTGCCCTGTAAATCCGAGAGATCAAGAGCAAGCTTTTCAGCCTCTTTTTCAGCTGTTTCATACTCATCAAGAAGCTTGCGTCCCTTTTCATCAATTCCTTCTATTCTGCTGTTTATATCTTCAAGCTTCTTATTCTCTTCATCAAACTTTGACTGTATGGTGGCAACATCGGATTTTGATTTAAGTATCTTCTGTGCTGATTCTGACTTTCTTAGCTGAAGCTGTTCAAGCGTAGCCTGCATAGCTTCTGAGCTTGCATTGATATCAGAACGTTCATTAAGAGCGGCAATTACTCCGGCCTGAGCATCTTCAATACATTTTTCAAGACGTGCTATACTGGCATCAGTATCTGAAAGTGCCTGTTCCGCCTGTATCTGTGCCTTTTTTGCTTCTTCAAAGGCAGTATTGTTTTCTGCTTCCTGCACACGATAAGAATCCAGCGCGGTCTCTCTGCTGCCTATATCGGCTTCAATTGCCGCAATACGGGATGAATAATGTTCTGCATTGGCCCTGTCCGTATTGATCTGTTCGTTAAGGACATTGATTTTTCCGGTCATATCTCCGATTTCGATATTGGCAGCGGAAATCTGCTCCCTCGTTTCAGTTATTGTTTTATCCAGTTCATCGATTAAGGCCTCAAGGTATTCATACTGTTCTTTGAGCTTGTCTGATTCCTCGTTGGCACTATCAAGATCGGCGGTAAGTATTTCATAATTACCGTCGATTTCTTTGATTTCATTATTCAAAGCAGCATGGTCACGAAGAAACAGATTTACATCATATTTACGAAGCTGATCGCGCAGACGAAGATATTCTTTTGCTGTCTGTGACTGTTTTTCAAGGGGACCAACCCTTGTTTCAAGTTCTCTGATGATATCGGAAATACGAATAAGATTCTGATGCTCATTATCCAGTTTCTTTTGAGTCAGAAGCTTACGGCGTTTATATTTGGTGATACCTACAGCCTCGTCAAACAGTTCTCTTCTGTCTTCAGGTTTAGAACTGAGTATCTTATCAATCTGTCCCTGACCTATAATGGAATATCCGTCTTTTCCGATACCTGTATCATAGAACAGTTCGTGTATATCTTTCAGTCTGCACTGGCTCCCGTTAAGCATATATTCACTCTCACCGGAACGATACAAACGTCTGGAAACAACAACCTCATCAAAATCCAGTGCTATCTGGTGATCGCTGTTGTCCAGCGTAAGCGCTACAAAAGCAAAACCCTGAGGTTTACGCAGCTGAGTTCCCGCAAAAATAACATCCTGCATATTTCCGCCACGCAGCTGTTTTGCGCTCTGTTCTCCCAGAACCCATCTGACGGCATCGGATACATTGGACTTGCCGGAACCGTTCGGTCCTACAATTCCCGTAACTCCGTCGTTGAATTCAAATACTGTTTTGTTTGCAAAGGATTTAAATCCTTGAATTTCGATTTTCTTTAAATACATAAATCACACCTTGCCGAGTTTTTTTAAAGCAGCCAAAGCCGCAGCCTGTGCCGCTCTTTTTTTACTGGTATCAGTTCCTGTTCCGAGAACAATCTCACCGGACTTCACCTGGACAGTATATCTTTTATCATGATCCGGTCCGGTTTCACTGACAACAATATAATCAGGATCGCCGCTTCCGTCACTTTGCAGTACTTCCTGCAGCATGGTCTTGCTATCAAAAAAGAACTGTTTGTCCAGGTCGCTTAATATACAGTTCAGTATAAGTTCTTTTGCAACAGCAAAACCACCGTCAAGATACACCGCCCCGATAAGAGACTCAAATGCATCGGAGACCACACTTGCCCTTTCACGCCCTCCGGTAGCTTCTTCACCCTTTCCCAAAAGAATGTATCTGTTCAGATGAATCTTTTCCGAAGTAGCAAACAGAGCCGTCTCACATACAAAGCTTGCACGGATTCTGGTCAGTTCACCTTCCGGCAGATCCGGGAAACGGAGATATAAAAATTCACTGCTCACCAGTTCCAGCACAGCATCTCCGAGAAATTCTATCCTCTCATTAGACTGTGTTTTATGCTCGTTGGCATATGAACTGTGCGTCATAGCAAGCTCAAGAAGCGAAGGATCACTGAAATGATATCCTATCGCTTCTTCAAGTTTTTCAAATTCGGGATGTTTCATTTTACTATGGATTTGATGGCCTCTACTGCATCGCCTACTGTTTTCATCTTTTCGGCTTCTTCCTGAGGGATTTCTATATCATATTCTTCTTCGATAGCCATTATAATCTGGAATACATCAAGTGAATCGGCGCCAAGATCATCAACAATATTTGTCGACAGATTTACCTCTTCCGGTTCAACACTGAGCACCTCGCAGATTATGTCTCTGATTTTATCAAACTCCATTATATATCCCTCCTGTTATTAAGATATTCAACACACTGTAATATAGTATTTGTAAATTCCTGTTCTTTGGCATTGCCATGAGTTTTCATGACAAGACCTTTAAGTCCCAGTATCGGAGCACCGCCGTATTCGTGTGAATCAAATGGCTTCAGTTCGGATTTTAAGGAATCCTTAACCAGAAGCGCTCCGATTTTGGTCATAAGACTCTTCTTAAAGCTTTTCTTGACAGTACCGAGCATAAGCTTTCCCAAGCCCTCGTACATCTTTATAATAGTGTTTCCGGTAAAACCGTCACATACAAGTATATCTGCTGCTCCGGCTGTAAGCCCTGTGGGTTCAACATTACCGATAAAGTTGATGTCCCCGTCAGCCTTAAGCAGTTCATAAGCCGATTTTGTGAGTTCATTTCCTTTAGTTTCTTCTGTTCCTATATTGATAAGTCCTACTGTCGGTTGTTTCTTACCTGTAGACTGCTCAAGATACTCCGTACCCAGTTTTGCAAAAGTAACTATATGTTCGGGACGTACATCAACATTGGCTCCTGCATCCAGCAAAAGAGAAGTACCTTTTGCGTGTGGAAGTACACAGACAAAAGGTGCTCTGTCTATGCCTTTCTCCCTTCCGACAAGTACCTGTGCTCCAACCATAAGGGCCCCTGAATTACCTGCCGAGATAAACGCATCAGCTTCACCGTTATGAACCATCTTCATACCGACTGCCATGGAAGAATCCTTTTTTGTTCGAATGGCCTGAACTGGATGATCGGATGCCTCTATTACTTCCGCGGCATTTATAACGGTTATTTTATTTGTATCAAACTCTGATGCTTTGAGCATCGGTTCCACAACATCTTGTCTTCCTACAAGAAAAACCTGCACATCTTGAGATTTTTTGACAGCAGAAACAACACCTTTTACAACTTCTTCAGGTGCATTGTCTCCTCCCATTGCATCAATAGCTACTTTGATCATACTAATACCTCATTCTAATTCTCTTAAAATGATACTTGATAGATAATAAAATATCAACCTGAAAAGCACTAAAAAAGACCCTTTTTCAAGGGGTCTTTAATTAGTCTAATCAGTTAAATCACTCAGCTGAAACGATTTCACGTTTATTATATGAACCGCAAGCCTTGCAAACGCGATGAGGCATCATAAGTGCGCCGCATTTAC
>JAUNOA010000048.1 GCA_030531245.1 Lachnospiraceae bacterium | reverse complement strand
ACTGTTCAGTTTTGACCAGAACGGCAGCCTGCTGATATATTCTGAATACATAGCCCTATTGTATCACAATCTTAAAGAGTATGTTATAATTAGCATGTATAAATGTGTACAAAACCATGTTGTACAAGACCATTTTACATATGGAGGACGTAACAGATGAAAGGAATAGTACTTGCAGGCGGCAGCGGGACCAGATTGTATCCGCTTACCAAAGTAACGTCAAAACAGCTTCTTCCTATTTTTGATAAACCCATGATTTATTATCCGTTGTCGGTTCTTATGCTGGCGGGGATCAGGGATATTCTTATCATTTCCACGCCGGAAGATACACCGCGTTTTGAATCTCTTCTGGGTGACGGGCATAAGTACGGAATCAATCTTTCATATACAGTACAGCCGAGCCCTGACGGACTTGCTCAGGCATTTATTCTTGGTGAGGAGTTTATTGCTGGCGATTCATGTGCCATGATTCTGGGAGACAATATTTTCCACGGACACGGACTGACAAAGCTGGTACGTTCGGCCGCACAGAAGGAGCAGGGAGCCACGGTATTCGGATATTATGTCGATGATCCGGAACGTTTCGGTATAGTGGAGTTCGATAAGACCGGAAAGGCTGTATCAATTGAGGAAAAACCGGCCAGACCGAAGTCGAATTATTGCGTAACAGGTCTTTACTTTTACGATAACCATGTGTGCGAGTATGCAAGGTCACTGAAACCATCAGCACGCGGAGAACTGGAGATAACCGATCTTAACAGGATCTATCTCGATAAAGGGGAACTGGATGTTACTCTTCTTACAAGAGGTTTTACATGGCTGGATACGGGAACACATGAGAGTCTTATCGATGCATCGAATTTTGTTTATACGGTAGAGAAGCATCAGCACCGTAAGATTGCCTGTCTGGAAGAGGTAGCATTTTCCAACGGATGGATAGACGAGAAAGCTATGCTTGATGCATATGAAAAGATGAAGAAGAACGAGTACGGACAGTATCTTAAGGATGTTGTGGATGGCAAATACAGAGATCAGAGAGAAAAATAATCAGGAGAGAATCTTATGAAGATCATAGTAACAGGCGGAGCAGGATTTATCGGTGGAAATTTTGTGCTTTATGCAGTTGATAAGTATCCTCAGGATCAGATAATCAACCTTGATGCGCTGACATATGCAGGCAATCTGGAAACCCTTAAACCGGTAGAGGACAAGCCTAATTATAAATTTGTAAAGGGTGATATCGCAGACAGGGAGTTCATATTCAATCTTTTTGAAGAGGAAAAACCGGATGTGGTGATCAACTTTGCCGCTGAGTCGCATGTTGACCGTTCCATCACCGATCCCGGGATATTTGTAAGGACAAATGTAGTCGGAACGACAACACTGCTTGATGCCTGCAGGACTTTCGGTATCGGACGTTATCATCAGGTATCAACGGATGAGGTTTACGGAGATCTTCCGCTGGACAGACCGGATCTGCTTTTCACGGAGACGACACCGCTTCATACTTCATCACCGTATTCGAGCGCAAAAGCATCGGCTGATCTTTTCGTACAGGCATATCACCGTACATACGGACTTCCGGTTTCTATATCAAGATGTTCAAACAACTACGGACCGTATCACTTTCCTGAGAAACTGATTCCGCTGGTAATATCACGTGCACTTAACGATGAGGAGATTCCGGTTTACGGAAAGGGAGAAAATGTACGCGACTGGCTGTATGTTACAGATCACTGCAAGGCCATAGATCTTATAGTACGCAAGGGACGTGAAGGAGAGGTTTACAATATCGGAGGACATAACGAGAAGACCAATCTTGAGGTTGTACAGACTATCCTCCGGATTCTGGGGAAACCGGAAAGTCTTATCAAATACGTTACCGACAGACCGGGACATGACTTAAGGTATGCTATGGATCCGACAAAGATCACTACCGAGCTGGGATGGCAGCCCGAGCATACGTTTGAGACAGGAATCAAGGATACAATAGACTGGTATCTGAACAATAAGGAATGGTGGCAGAACATCATTTCCGGCGAGTATCAGAACTATTTTACGAAACAGTATAAAATGTGAAAGGCAGCAGGATGAAAATATTTATAACCGGTGCACGCGGACAGTTGGGTACGGATCTTATGGCTGAGTGTGCAAAGCGGGGAATCGAGACTATAGGCGTAGATATACAGGAGATGGATATCACAGATAAAGCTTCTGTGGATAAGGTGATGAACGAGCTTGCACCATATGATGCAGTTATTCATTGTGCGGCACATACAGCAGTTGACCGTGCAGAGGATGAACCGGAACTGGTTCACAGAATCAACGGAGTCGGCACTCAGAATATCGCGGATGTGTGTGCGGGGATGAATATCCCGATGATGTATATTTCCACGGATTATGTATTTGACGGTGAGGGTACAGAGCCCTGGCAGCCGGATAATCTTGACCGCAGACCGCTTAATGTTTACGGACAGGCCAAATACGAAGGTGAACTTGCGGTTGAGAATACTGTTAAGGATTATTTTATCGTAAGGATTTCATGGGTATTCGGGCTTCACGGAAATAATTTTATCAAGACCATGCTGAGACTTGGCAAAGAACGCGGAGCAGTGTCGGTAGTAAATGACCAGATCGGGTCACCTACATATACGCCGGATCTTGCCAGGTTACTTGTTGATATGATTCAGACAGATAAGTTCGGAAGATACCATGCAACAAATGAAGGCATTATTTCCTGGTATGATTTTGCAAAAGAAATATTCAGACAGGCCGGAATGGACGTTTCTGTGTCTCCGGTCAGTTCGGAAGCATTTCCCGCAAAGGCCAGAAGACCTCATAATTCGCGTATGGATAAATCCAAGCTGGATGAGGCAGGATTCAGGAGACTTCCGACATGGCAGGATGCCCTCGGCAGATATCTGAAAGAATTGGAAGCACAGGAGGCCAGATGAATCTGTTAATCACCGCAATCGGATCCTTTTCAAGCGATGTGGCAATAAAGAATTGCCATCAGCTTGGCATGAAGGTGATCGGATGTGATATTTATCCCATGGAGTGGGTTGCGCAGTCACTTGACGTTGATACTTTTTATCAGGTGGATAAGGCTGTTGATGAAGAGAAGTATATTTCGCAGATTCTGGATATCATTAAAAACGAAGAAATCAATCTGCTTCTTCCGTCTACGGATGCGGAAGTTGATGTGCTTAATAAACACAGAGACGAACTGAAGGAAGCGGGGGTCATACTCTGCATCAGCGGACCGAAGACGGTCGAATTCTGCAGAGACAAGATACAGTTTGCCAAAAGGGTCGGAAAGTATGCGATAAAAAGCGAAATGGTTGCGGATGTTCCTTATCCTGAATTTCCGGTAGTGGTTAAGCCGGTTAACGGCAGGAGTAGCCAGGGTATGCAGCGGATATATGATCAGGTACATTATGATCTGGTTGCGAAGGATTATATGGTTCAGCCGCTTATAGAGGGCGACATCATCACCGTGGATGTTGTACGGCATCCAAAGTCCGGATATGTCGAAGCGGTGGCCAGGCAGGAACTTCTGAGAACGCCGTCCGGTGCGGGGACCTCAGTTAAGATAATCAATGACTGGGAACTGGAAGCGTTATGCAAGGAAATCGCAGAGGAGCTGCGTATAATCGGATGTGTATGTTTTGAGTTTATCAGAGATGAGGATGGTATGTACCATATGCTTGAATGCAATCCGAGACTTAGCGGGGGAGTGGCATTCTCGTGTCTTGCAGGATATGATTTTATAAAAGCTCATTTTGATTGTTTCATTTCAGATGATATTGAAGTCAAAGGCGAAATACCGGAGATGTTTATAGCCAGAAAATATCAGGAATATATCATCTGATTTATATGAACAATCATATCCCGGAAAATATATTACCTAAGTGATTTATTAATAACGCATATCGCCGGAATAACAGGCGATATGCGTTTATACTAGCTGTTTTTCTTTTTCTTTTTAACTTCCTCCCGGAATGCGGCAACTTCCAAAGCTTTTTCATGACTGACCATCTTGATGGTCTTTACCAGATATACCTCTCCGTTATCATTGTGTTTCACGCGGAGTTTGCCCTTAAGAAGTCCGTGTTCGGGACAATACCCTATGCAGTGATACTGCTTCTGATTCGGGGTGAACCAGTTGATATTCTTTTTGACGGGTTTCTGACATATGTAGCAGATCATATCCTTGGCATTCGGATCAGCCATTGCTTTCTCTTTGCTGGGATAAACCATTGAAACATACTTTGAATAATCCGGAAATACCATATAGATTTCATCATCTTTTTTATAAGGAAGTCTGGAATAATCCAGAGACATATAGGGGCGCAGCTTGCGCATATCAATACGCTGCATTACCTGAGCTGTATATAGGGCATCATTAAGTGCACTGTGGAATCCGCCGTCATCGATGACATCCATCTCTTCAACGGCGCGATCCAGAGGTGCCATGGTTTTATGGTGACCTTCGGTGTGCAGAGTATAGAGCTTTTGAAGATCATAATACAGCAGGGGGAAGGGCATAGGATTTTCAATACCGAAATATGCCATGTTCTTTTCAAGCTGTGTCAGATCCATCTCACCCCAGGTACAGAAAATAGGCTGTTCTGAATCCTGATAACACCAATCGAAAAAGTCGCCGATAGCCTCTGCGAATGAAACGCCTTTTTTTTTCAGTTCCTGCATTCCCAGGTTGATAACTTCAAGGACTCTGTAATGGAGTTTTTCATATACGACTGGTTTGATTACCCGGCGAAACGTGGATAGTTTACGAAAATTCTCATCGAGCTTGACAGCTCCTATTTCGATTATCTCGAAAGGAAGTCCGGGGACGGATCCTTCCTTACCGTTTGCACTTTGATTCCATTCCAAATCGAAAACGATGTAAGTTTGCATACTGCTTGATTATATCATATAATATAAACAATATGAAATTTTTTAGAAAATTAGAATTTAAATTCGGTACCAGAGCGATACCGAATCTGATGTTGTATGTATGTGTCATATATTCGATAGGTTGGGTCATCCAGTTAATGATGCCGAACTTTTATTTTGAGTACCTGTCGTTAAATGCCACAGCCATTCTTAAGGGACAGGTATGGAGACTTATAACCTGGCTGGCATATCCGCCGAGTACAAGTATGATATTCGGACTGATTATGATTTATGTTTACTGGACAGTAGGTCATACCCTGGAAATGCTCTGGGGATCATTTCAGTTCAATGTATTTATAATCATGGGTGTGATTTTAAATATCATAGGAGCTTTTGTGCTTTACCTGATTTACGGACCGATAGTCGGTTATTATTATCCTATCACACCGATAAACTTTACTTTGTCAATTCTGCTTGCATTTATGGCCAGCTTTCCGGATGCACAGTTTCTGCTGTTTTTTATTATTCCGGTAAAGGCTAAGTATCTGGGAATATTCTACCTGGCTATGACGGTAATGAATTTTATTCCGAATAACATAGGCACAAGAGCTGAAATAATACTGTCACTGATCAATTTTGTCGCATTCTTCCTGATAACCGGCAAAGCTGATTCGATTCTGAATAAGATAAAAAATAAAAGGAACAGAAACGGACTGACGTAATGGCTAAGATTAAGGTTAATAATAAAAATAAAAAAACTGCCGGAACCGGGGATGAATATGCATTTATCAGCTGGCTTTCAGCTGCATGGATCCTTGTTATCCTGGCTTTTATGCCGGTTTATACTCATCAGGCATATGCGGATGTGCTGAAAACCAAGTACGCAGTATGTCTGGCTGCAGACGGAATACTGGTTGGTGGCTTTATTCTGTGGGCATTGTTTGCAAAAAGAGTCGGCAGATATATCAGTAAAATGAAATCCTATGCCGATCCTGAAACCGGAAAATGGTTTTTTAACTGGGCAAAAGAGACATTTACCCTTACGGATATATTTATGCTGGCGTTTTTGCTTATAACCGTTATCTCCACATTGCAGTCAAGCCCATATATGTATCAGGCATTTTTCGGGAATGAGGGGCGCTGGCACGGAGCGCTGATTTTTGTACTGTATGCACTGACTTATTTTATCGTATCGAGATATTACAGATTCAGGAGCTGGCATATAACGGTATTTCTGGCGGCATTTCTGTATATATGTGTCTGGGCTGTCACGGATTATTTCATGCTTGATATATATTCATTCAAAGCGGGTATTTCCGAACAGCATTATGATATCTTTGTTTCATCCATCGGAAATATAGATACATTTACAGCTATAGCCATGATTCCGTTTGCATTTGCAGGAACCATGTTCATACAAAGCGAAGAAAAACCCTGGAAGACAGTATTCTATTGGATATGCTTCTTTGTGGCGACATTTTCCATGATTACTTCTTCGGCGGATAATGCATATCTTTCGTTTGCGGTATTCTTTGTGCTGGTTCCGTTCATTGCACTGAAGACAAGAAGAGGACTGAGGAGATTTCTGCTTACACTTGCCTCGTTTGTGACTGCAATTGAACTGGTTTTATATTGCGATGCCGAGATGGCAGGCAGTGTTGTAAAACCATCCGGTATGATTTCGATTTTTGAGCGAATTACACAGCTGAAATATCTCATGATCGGGCTTTGGATCATAGTACTTTTGTTTTATATTTACGATTTGATCATCAAAAAATATGATTTAAAGACACCCCTTCCCCGAACAGTATCAAAGATATGGCTTGTTTTTGTCATAGCAGGATTGGCCGGTCTGTTGATTTTATTTGTCATGGCAAATATGTCGGATTCATATATTCCGGCGGTGCTTGAGCCCGCAAAAAATTATCTGGTTTTCAATGATGAGTGGGGAACCTGGCGAGGTCTTGTCTGGAGAAAGCTTATGGAGCTTTATGCTCAGATGCCGTTTATTCATAAGGTATTCGGAACAGGCCCTGAAACTATAGAGATTTATCTTTACAATAATTGCTATGAAGAGATTGCGATGGCATCGGGACTTGTGTTTGATTCACCTCATAACGAACTGCTTCAGATGTTTTTGAATATCGGACCGCTCGGACTGATTTCGTATCTGGGTATTTATATTACACCGGCAGTTATGGCTGCTAAAAGAGCGCTGAAAAAATGCTATTCTTTTCTGGCGGCAGTTGCCATCGTTTGTTTATGTCATTTACTTGAGTGTACGGTAAATATCATGGTTCCGATGGATATTCCGGTATTGTTCGGTCTTATCGCAATAGCAAGCGGACTTTACAGAAAATCCGCAAAAGAGGTAGATGAATGAAAATAATCGTAGCCGGTTGCGGCAAAGTGGGAAAAACAATAGTTGAACAGCTTAGTGCGGAAGGTCATGAGATTGCTATCATTGATCACAATCTTGATGTTCTGAATGATATGGCAAACATGTATGATGTCATGGGTGTTGCGGGAAATGCCGCCAGCCTTTCGGTGCAAAAGGAAGCCGGAGTTGAAACTGCGGATCTGCTGATTGCGGTTACGGATTCCGATGAGATTAACATGCTCTGCTGTCTGGTTGCGAAGAAAGCAGGTAACTGCAAAACCATAGCAAGAGTCAGAAACCCCATATATCATTCGGAAATAGGATTCATTAAAGAAGAACTCGGACTTTCCATGGCAATTAATCCGGAACAGGCAGCGGCACGTGAAATATCAAGAATACTTCGCTCGCCGAATGCCATCAATATAGAATCATTTGCCAGAGGACGAATCGAGCTTACGGAATTTATCATTCCCGAAGGCAATATGCTGGACGGAATGAGTGTTATTGATGTTAAAAAGAAAGTGCAGTCCGATCTGCTCATATGTGCAGTAGAGCGCGGCAATGATGTGTTTATTCCCAACGGTTCATTTAAGCTGAAGAGCAATGATATCGTGAACTTTGTGGCATCACCTCAGGACGGAAGAAACTTTTTCAAGGCAATCGGACTGGAATCACAGAAGATAGAAAACGTCATGATTATTGGCGGAGGAACTATCTCATACTATCTTACAAGAATTCTTCGAATGCTCGGAATGAAAGTCAAGGTTATCGAGAAAAATAAAGAGCGCTGCGAGAAGATGGCAGAGCTTGATGCGACCGTTATCTGCGGAGATGCGACTAATCAGGAGCTTCTTATCGAAGAAGGGGTTAAAAATGTTGATGCATTCGTATCGCTTACAGGATTTGACGAGGCAAACATTTTCTTCTCACTGACTGCGCGCGAACTTAACGGCAATGCGAAACTTGTGACCAAGTCAAATCATGTTTCACTTGTTTCCATGATCGGAAAGCTGAATCTGGGAACAATGATTTATCCAAAGTATATGACAGCCGAATCCATCATACGTTACGTTCGTGCTATGCAGAACGGTATGGGAAGTAATGTGGAAACGCTTTATAAAATCATCAAAAACAAAGTCGAGGCACTGGAAATAATTATAAAAGAGGATGCTCCTGTAAAGGATACGAAGATAGTTGATCTGCCGATCAAGGATGGCATCCTGATAGCAGCAATAAGCCGGAGGAATGAAATCATATATCCCAACGGACAGACGGAGTTTAAAGTCGGAGACCGAGTAGTAGTTATTACTAAAGAATCAGGGATTACAGATATAAAGGACATACTTGATATATGAATTACACAGCCATAAGAAGAACACTGGGAACAATACTTAAGTTTGAAGCAATATTCATGCTGCTTCCATGTGTTACTGCGCTTATTTACGGAGAGATAGAGGGCGCCTGGTACCTCCTGGTTGCAGCCGGAAGTTTCCTGGTAGGCCAGCTTATGTCTATGAAGAGTATAGATACACATTTCTTCTCAAAAGAAGGATTTATTATGGTAGGCCTCAGCTGGATAGTGATGTCACTGGTAGGAGCTCTGCCGTTTACACTGTGCGGGGACATTCCAAATTACATAGATGCTTTTTTTGAGACGGTATCCGGTTTTACCACAACGGGAGCAAGTATACTTGTTGATGTCGAAGCCCTCAGTCACACTTCACTTATCTGGCGCAGTTTTACTCACTGGGTCGGAGGCATGGGAGTATTTGTTTTAATACTGTCAGTTCTTCCGAACAGCGGTGGTTATAAGATGCATCTGATGCGTGCGGAAAGTCCGGGACCTACAGTAGGCAAACTGGTACCCAGACTGAAGGATACGGCAAGGATATTGTATATGCTGTATATAGCTCTGACAGTGATGCAGGCAATACTTCTTATTATCGCGAAAATGCCGTTGTTTGATGCACTGTGCACGGCTTTCGGAACCGCAGGTACCGGAGGCTTCGGAATCAAGGGGGACAGCTTTGCGGGATATTCTGTTCCTATACAGGTTATTACTGCGGTATTTATGATACTGTTCGGTGTAAACTTTAATGCTTATTTCTTCCTGACCAGCAAGGACAACAAGAAGCTTGCATTTAAGATAGAAGAAGTCAGGGTATACTTTGGAATTATCGTTGTGGCCGTAATCGTCATTACACTTAATATTTTAAAGGTCTGCAGCGGATTCGGAGATGCACTTAACAAAGCATTTTTCCAGGTGGGATCGATCATTACTACAACAGGATTTGCAACGGACGATTTTAATCTGTGGCCGGAGTTGTCAAAGACCATACTTGTTGTGCTTATGTTCTGCGGAGCATGTGCGGGAAGTACGGGAGGAGGCATCAAGGTCAGCCGTATCATGATTATGCTGAAAACTGCCAGAGCAGAGATTCAGAAATATATACATCCGCGCTCGGTCAACAGAATCAAGATGGACGGCAAGCCGGTGGAGGATGAAACAAAGCGTGGAGTCAGTGTCTATCTTCTGGCGTATGCGGCAATTTTTATCGCATCGTTACTTGTCATATCAATTGACAATTTTGACTTTACTACGAATTTCACTGCGGTTGCGGCAACAATTAACAATATCGGACCCGGACTCGGAGTTGTGGGACCTGCCGGAAACTATGCTTCATTCAGCTGGCTGTCAAAGCTTGTTCTGATTGTAGATATGCTTGCAGGAAGACTGGAACTTTATCCGATACTTGTACTGTTCTCCCCGTCAGTATGGAGGAGAAAAGGATGAGGTTAAGACATATCAAGGGTTGTGAGGAATTTGTAAATAATCACAGACTTACTGTTTCAGAACCTGAAAAAAACAAAGGCAGGTGGCAGCACCCGATTCACGTGGAAATCGGTATGGGCAAGGGAATGTTCCTGCGCGAGATGGCAAGACTGCATTCGGATATTTATTATCTGGGAATTGAAAGGTATGAGAGTGTTATTCAGAAGGCCATCGAAAGAAAAGAAAAAGATGAGCAGGCAGGAATAATCAGCAGCAATATTAATTTCGTATGTATGGACGCAGAGAAGCTTGCCGATGTATTTGAAAAAGGAGAGGTCGACAGGATATATCTGAATTTTTCGGATCCGTGGCCGAAGGCCAGACATGAAAACAGGAGACTGACTTCTCCGAGATTCATGAAGCTGTATGATGAGATTCTGAGAAAAGACGGGACGGTAGAATTCAAGACGGATAATGAAGAACTGTTTGATTATTCACTTGAATCAATTCCCGCATCCGGATGGAAACTGATTTATGTTTCGAGAGATCTGCATTCGGAAAATGTTCCAAATGTGATGACTGAATACGAGAAAAAATTTTCATCAAAAGGCAATCCTATTTTTAAACTGATTGCCTGCAGGTAAATTCTTATATATTATTATTGACATTCATATCACTTTGCGATATTATATCAAGGTCGCGAAGCGATGCACCTTTAGCTCAGTTGGTAGAGCACCTGACTCTTAATCAGGGTGTCCAGGGTTCGAGCCCCTGAAGGTGCATGTAAAGTTCTGGTTTGGCTGACTGCGAGCAGCTGGGTCGGGGCTTTTTTCTTTTATAAAAAATACCCGCATATCCTTACGATATGCAGGTATACTTTTTAATCGTAGAAATCAGTGAGGACCGTTTACGTCACCCGGTGAGGGAAGTTTATCCGATCCGTTCGGGTTTTCCGGACTTCCCGGATTTGATACTATCTTCGATGAGGTTGTACTCTGCTGAGTACCGGTTGTTACTGAACCTGAGCTTGTTCCGGGACCGCTGCTTACATAATCAGAAGTACTTGTCTGTGTGCCGCCGCCGGTAGTTCCGGTTGTATTGGTTCCTGTAGGTCCTGAAACAATCACTGATCCGCCGGAAGTACTTGTTCCGGTCGGGTTGGCACTTGTGCTTCCGGATACAGCAGGCTGTGAATTTGCCTGATTGGAATCAAAATCAGCCGGCTTGGTGTCGGATTTCTGAGTCATGTGGCCTGATCTGTCAAACAGATAGTATACATTGTCAATCAGTTTCCAGCCATTAACGGCCATCTTTCCGGCGGAAACATCCATATAATAATTATTGGTTCCGTCAGAAAGCCATCCTGTCTTCATAACTCCGGTACTGTCGAAGTAGTAATACTCATTCTTGATAAGCTGCCATCCCGTGAGCGTCGCACCGTCGGTTCCGAGATAATACCACTTTTCATCGTATTTATACCACTGATCGATAGCACAGCGACCGTCTGACTTGAAGAAGTACCACTTGTTATCCATCTGCCGCCAGCCGGTCGTCATCGAACCGTTGCTGCGCATATAATAGTAGTTATCGCCGATCTTCATCCAGCTGTTCATGACAAGAACACCATTGTCCAGGCAATAATACCAGTTATTATCAACGTTTACCCAGCCGACATTCATAATGCCGTTGGATTTGAAATAATACCATTTATCACCGATTTTTTTCCAGCCGATAGTCATCTTACCGGTTTCGTTATCCATATAATAATAACCGTCAGTCGTCTGAATCCAGCCCTTGTGAAGCGAACCGTCAGCATCATAATACACATATGCATTATCCTGTTTTATCCAACCAGTGGCTGCGAATGCGCAGACGGCGGATGATACTGCCAGGATACCGCTGATTGCCGCGATGGCAAATGTACGAAGCAGATGAGCTTTTTTCATCATTTTCCTCCCGAGAAACAATATATAGTGCCGATTTTTACAAAAATATACATTATAAGGTAGATTTGTGTAAAGTATATCACTCTTTTTACGATAAATATAGTATCAAAGAACATAAATTATTGTATATTTTTTCTTACAGGCAGTTATCATGGTTGTTTTAAATAAAAATAATAGAAATAGCCCCAATTTTTTAGCCGAACGAACAAATCTTAATCTTCGTAAGATTTATGTAAGAAATCGGATAGAGAAAATATATATCAATTTTCGTCCGGCAGGTATATAGTTGAGTCTGTAAACGAGGAGGACTGCGGATAATTACCATTATCAGCAGTAAAGTCCAGTCTCGATGGCTGAGCAAA
>JAUNOA010000091.1 GCA_030531245.1 Lachnospiraceae bacterium | reverse complement strand
CAAAACAATCCCGGCAGCGCTTAAACTGCCGGGATAAAAACATGTATTCAGTATAAAGAAATTTCTTTTATTTGATAAATATGCGATTAACACAAGGTATTAAAATACCTGATATTCTCCCTGGAAAGAGGAAGCTCCCCTGACTGTTCTTTTTTTATTATTTCAACGATCTTGTCATTGATCGGTGTCGGCACTTTGCATTTTCTGCCCCATTCGCATACTACACCATTTATTGCATCTACCTCACAGGGTTTACCTTTTTTTAGATCCTGCAGCATTGACGGCTCTATCATTCTATGTTTTTTCATAGCAATCGGAAGAATAAGCTTTGCAAAAGCTTTCTTAAAACTGTTATTGTAATAGAAAAGCTTTGTAATATCCTTTCCCTGAACCGGAGCGAATACAGCGCCTGCCGCATGCCCGACATCTATACATTCTTTCATACATGCCAGTGCTACAGGCTGAACTTCCGGATTTTCAGATACATCTCCGAATAATCCTCCTACTACTGTCCCGAGACCGGAAAAAGTTGCATTAATGAGAAGCTTTGACCATCTTGCTCCTATAAGATTATCCTCGATATAAACCGGACACATTTTTTCCAGGAGTCCCTTTACCAGATTCATTTGTGAATCGGTTATTCCATCCATTTTCCCCATATGGAAAGAGAGACTGTCAGGTGCACTTGTCAGTATGCATACCCCAGGTTCTGACATCGTTGCTCCCCATTCCACTACACATCCTATGGTTCTGTCTGAACCGATGATTTCAGCGATTCCCGGCTCAGGGATGCCGTTCTGAAGAGTAACCATAACTCCTTTTTCGGCAAGAAACGGTTTCAGCTGAGTAACAACATCTTTATTGAAAAGCTGTTTTGTCATAAGGAAAATGACATCGTAAAGCCCATCCATCTCATCCGGAAAAACAGCATTGACCGGGGTCGTGAAATCAACCGTTCCTGTTATATGAGCTCCGTTTTTTCTAAGAGCCTCAACATGTAACTTGTTCCTGTTGACCAGTTCGATATCTGTTCCTGATTTTGTTATATAGGCTCCCAGAACTGTTCCCAGTGAACCCGCTCCGTATATTGCATATTTCATATGCTGCTCCTCCTCGATTATTTATCTCCGGATTTCCCGGTCATACAATTTCTTCCTGATATAAATTATACTATTTTCACTCTCCTTTGTATATTAAATCACTTACTGCGGCAAAAGTGATACAATATAATATATTCTTTATGAAGTTCAGGCGTTGATATGGATATTAATGAAATAATGGAAAAGCTCAAAGGCTCCATGTTGGGTGAGCACATGGAGTTCATGCATGAGTTGTACGAGGAACTAAATACCCGCCAGGTCCGTTTCTGCGATGATTTCAACCTTCACTGCAAGGAAGACTGCTGCTCCTGCTGTGAACATTTTGTTCCGGACCTTACTGATCTGGAAGCCCAGTATATGGCTCTCGGTTTGATATCCGAAGGAAGGGATCAGGAAATTTTGGAGTTGCTCAATAACAGGGATGATGACATGCCGCCCTGCCCTTTATGTGATTCCGAAAAACACATATATCATTGCAAGGTATACGAATGGCGTCCTTTGATATGCCGGCTGTTCGGATCCGCTGTTACAAAAGACAAGACCGGTGCCGATACCTTCAGGAACTGCAAATGGAATGAACATGTTCGCGAAATAACCAATGCAGAACTGGAAGCAAAAAAAGATGAGGTTGTTGTCATGTCTGACTACGGCATGCGTCTTGAAGAGGAAGATCCGGATAATACAAGCACACGGCTGATCAGGTCGGCTTTGGCTCCGGCAGTGGAAAAACTTAAACTCATACTCTCCTATGAGGAAATGCAATAATCTGTTAACTAAAAAGGACACCCATTTCCATGTCCTGTTCCAAATGATGCATTTGTTAATAACTGATAAAAAAGCAGCTATGCTAACTGATTTGTCTTTTGACCCTAATACAATATTTTTCGTTTTTTGAATATAATTTAGTATAATGGAAATGATAATCTAAGATAACGAGGCAGTCGGAATTGATTATTTATTTTACTGGTACCGGAAACAGCGAATACGCAGCAAAAGCAATGGCCGACATTCTGGGCGACGAAGCATTCTGCTGCAACAGCGCAATTAAAAATAAGGCTTCTGTTACTTTTTCAAGTGAGAAACCTTATCTTTTTGTATTCCCTGTTTATCTGTCCACTTCACCTGCCATTTTTCGTGATTTCATTAAATCATGTAAATTTACGGGAAATAAAGATGCTTACTTTGTACCGACCTGTGCCTCTTCGGACGGTTCCGTACCAAATGCCTCAATGGATTTGTGCCTGGAAACCGGATTTCTGAACTACAAAGGCTGCAGAAAAATCTGTATGCCGCAGAATTATATTGCATTTTTTGAGACGTTTGATGAAACAAAAATTCAAAACTGCATACAGAATGCAGATGAGTCAATATCCGAAATCTGTGC
>JAUNOA010000047.1 GCA_030531245.1 Lachnospiraceae bacterium | reverse complement strand
TCTGTGCGGGCATTTTTATTACGCAAGTCCTCCGGCGGAGGAGTTTCCTATTATACAAAAAGAGGTTGCCGCTTAGTGCGACAACCCCTTCTTGGAAAAGGTATCATGATGTGGGTGTCAAAAGTAGATTACCGGATTGTTTCGCACTACGTGCTGTCTCCGCTCCGCTCCGGTCCGCGCTAAGCGAACGTCCACTGGACGTTCAGCGCCACAATCCTTCCCTACATTCGCATTCCATGGAGCCCCTGCCCCACTTTATGCTCATGTAGGGGCGTGTCATGAAGTCATATTCCCACTTTCATGCGAGCATGAAGTGGAAAATGACTTATGACACTGTAATCATATCATTGCTTTGAAGCAGCAGCGATTGCTGCATTGATCTCGTTGATATTCGGAGTCTTTCTCTGAAGCTTTTCAGCTGTCTGATACTGCAACATGCCGTCATACTGAGGATGAGTAAGTACATAGAACTGATCATCTTCAATTGCCTTGAAAACGGTAGCACCGAAGTTATCGATCGGAAGACCGGTTTCAATTACATATTTGGCAGCAGCCTGACCCGCTTTGTATTCATCACTCTCATAGTACGGATCGGACATATCTTTGAATCTTTCGGGACGATACCACTCGGTGTGATCCAGATTTGTCTGTACATAACCGGGGCAGAAGATTCCCATTGCGATATCTGCACCGATGGTCTGCAGCTCATAGTTGATACATTCGTTGAGAGCTACAGCGGCATGCTTGGTGGAGAAGTAAGGAGACATGCCGGTGTGATTAATGATACCTGCGATGGAGCATGTATTCATGATGTTGCAGTGGGTGCCCTGCTTGATCATTACAGGGATTACCTGTCTCATAAAGTAGATATGGGACATGAAGTTGGTCTGTACGATCCACTCCCAGTCCTGAAGAGGAAGTGCAATACCTGTGCCGGGAACAGCAACTCCGGCATTGTTCATAAGAAGATCGATGGTGCCATACTTCTCCAGAGTCTCATTTACAGCTTTTACAGTGTCTTCGTAAATTCCTACGTCTGCCTTGATCGTAATAATATCTTCAGCACCCAGTTCTTTTGCCAAAGGAATGATCTCCTGCAGAGCATCTTCCATAATATCTACTGCAGCGATCTTCATTCCGCGCTGTGCAGCCTGCTTAACGAATTCTCTACCGAAACCATATGCTGCTCCGGTAATAAGAGCGGTCTTACCTTTAAATTCTTTCATTTGAAACTCCTTTCTTGGCTTAATTGTACGTCCCGTTTCATTCAGAGAAGAATGAAACGAGACGATAGGTTATGAATTGGGTTACAGACAGATGGGCTTATTTTCTGCCTGTGATCATGAAAGTGGTCTGGTCATACCATGCAGGCATGATCAGTTCCATCAGTTCATTTGCGTCAACGTCTTCCAGCTTCTGAAGCGCGGTGATGAGCAGATTGTTCTCTGCATAAGCGCCGCCTACGATCGTATTGATCGGCAGGCAGCCCCACGGATCATCCAGACTGGAATTAAGCTCCAGCTTTTTCACATATCCCGGAATCCATGAATCATAAGTGTAATTTACGATGTTGCGGATCAGGCAGGTATTCGTGAATCTCCATACGCCGTTTTCATCAGGCAGTCTGTCGAAGTGGAAATAGTATCCGCTTCCGGCCGTCTTTTTGCCTGCGGCAGGTGCCTGGTAGAGCATATGTGTCATCGGATTATTATAAGAGCCGAGTTCCATTTCCACATTTACGATCTGTGCACCCTTTCTGGATACACCTACGTTTACGCTCGTTCCGTTCTTGCGGATCACAAATTCAGCGCCCAGTTTCTTGGGAATTGCAGAATTATCACGACCCAGCTGTGTAGCCATTTCAGCACCGTCACCGCCCAGCAGCAGGCTGATCGGATACATACCGAGCTGTCCTTTGTAAGTACAGTACACACCGAGGATCGTTTCGAAATAATTATCGGCAAAGGTCGGATCCTTGATGTGACATACGGAAAGCGTTACAACAGGGATCGAGAAAGGCTCGAGCGGAGCCGGCAAAATCTTCGCGATTGCCTCAGGCTGCGTCAGATAAGCCAGATAAATGCCTTCCTGTCCGCGCATATCGGAGATCTTTGCGAAATCAGCTAATTTATCTTTGGAGATCTTGAAGCTCGGTGCCTCTTTCTTGAAAATGTTTGCACCGACTTCATAACCAGTTCTTGTTGCCGGAGCGATCGTGCCGTCCTTGATAGCGGAGCCGACCAGTTTAACAGGAATGCCTGCAGCCTCGAGAGGAGCGGCCAGGGACTGATCCGGACGATATCCGAGAGAAAGAACTACCGAATCTGCAGCGATCTTAAGCTCTTCACCACTGTCTACGTTGTTTACGATGATACCGTCAGAAGCGATCTCCTTTAAGCTGTGGCCGAGATACCATTCAACATTCATTTTGCCGAGACGTGACATTACATCCGCAACGTTTGTCTTGTAAGCATTTGTGCCGGCTGCCTTCAGCATATCGACAAAGATCACTTTCTTTCCGTTTGCGCCGAGGAACTCGCCGGTCTCAAGACCTGTGAGACCTGCGCCGACGATAGCGATCGTATCACCGGCGGGAATCGTACCCTCGCCGAGTACCTGAGAAATCTTATATACATTGTCTCCCTGAATTCCGGGAATGGATGCGGGAATGATCTCAGCGGATCCGGTTGCCAGTACAACAGCATCCGGCTGCAGAGCGATGATCTCATCGACTGTTACATCCTTGCCCAGTACAACATCGACTCCGAGACGTTTTAATGAACCGCCGAGATAATCGATCGTCCACTGCATACGCTCCTTGAGAGGAGGTTTTTTGGCCAGGTTGATCGTGCCGCCGAGCTCTTCCTTACGGTCAAACAGAGTTACTTTGATTCCACGTTCTGCCATTGTCTTGGCAGCATACATACCGCCGGGGCCTCCGCCGACAACGACTGCTTTATGGCCTTCAATATCCGGCTCGAGATCGCCGTAGCGATATTCATTACAGGTCTTGGGATTAACTGCACATTCGAAAGGAATACCCTGTGCATTGAGTCCCAGCAGTGTTTCGAAACATCTCAGGCAGTTGATACATTTGTTCAGCTCGTCTTCGCGGCCTTCCAGAACTTTACGTCCCCATTCGGGCTCTGCGAGCCATGTACGTCCCATTCCGACAAAGTCACAGACATCACCGGAAAGGAATGCTTCTGCGATCTGAGGCTCACGAATTGCGGAAACTGCGATAACGGGGATCTGAACCTGATCCTTTACAGCTTTGATAAAATCTTTACGCCAGCCCTGAGGGAATGAGATCGGCTCTACACTGGTGATTCCGGTCTCGTACAGGCCGCAGCTTACGTCTACAAAATCGATTCCGGCTGCTTCCAGAGCCTTGACGATCATAATGCCATCCTGAATATGGATATAGTCTTCTGTAACACCGATATTTGCAAGGAATTCATCTACGGTAACACGAGCACCCAGAACATAGTCGGGACCGCATTTTTCGCGGATGTCTTCGATGATCTCCAGCACGATACGAAGTCTGTTTTCAAAGCTTCCGCCGTATTCATCTGTTCTCTTGTTTGTGTATGGAGACAGGAATTGCTGCAGGAGGTAACCATGTGCACAGTGCAGCTCGACACCGTCGATGCCGGCTTTTTTGCAGCGTAATGCGGCGTCACCAAACTGTCCTACAAGCTCATGGATCTCATCGAGTGTCAGCGGACGGGTTTCCTGCATGGAAACCTTACATACGATGTCTGAAGCGGATACACACGGCTGGCCGCCGATCAGACTTGAAACACCTTCACGTCCGGGATGGTGCAGCTGGATGAAGATCTTTGATCCGTATTTATGCACAGTCTGTGCCAGCTTTGCAAGACCCGGGATGTGACGGTCACTGGTTGCGGAGATCTGTCTCATCATACCTGCACCATGAACATCATTTACCCGGCAGATCTCGGGAAAGATCAGGCCGCAGCCGCCCTTGGCACGTTCCTCAAAATATTTGAGCATTGCCGGGCCGGGAGTTCCATCCAGTTCTGCAAGGTTGGTTCCCATCGGTGTCATAACGAGACGGTTTTTGATCTCAACGTTTCCGATCATACCTTTTTGAAATAATAAGTCGTACATGTTTCCTCCTTTCATTAATTCCCCATAGTTCGAAAAATCGGCCTTTTGATAAAAATTTATAGACAAAAGACCGTTCATAACTTATATTTAATAATAAGTTTTTGAGAGTATTTTCACAATGTTCACGGTTGCTAAAAAAAGAACAGTCTGTTTGTGCACGGAGCACAAATCAATATTAAAGATATTTTGAATTATGAAATTTCAGGAGTTTTACCGAATCGTTTCCGAGACGCATCGATGCTTTGGAACGATCACAGATGAAGAGACAGAAATAAACGATGTGGCGTTTTTTGATGCAAATGCGGCACCTTATTCCGATAGCATTCTCTATTTTGTTTATAGCGAACAGTATGCAAAGCGGGAGGATGATCTTCATTATGTAGTGATCTGTTCGGAGCCGGAAAAAGAGGCCGAAGGGACGGAAAATATTATTTTTACTCCCAGAGAGACTCTCGGAAGATTTTTTAACGATGCAAGAAAGACTTTTGAACGATCCCAAAAACAGGATTATTATGATTCGGTCATGCAGCAGCTTCAGGAAACAGGCGATATTGATGCAGTGATCGATTCATCGGCACTTTTTTTCGGAGGTTCGCTGATCCTGTGCGACCCCAGATACCGGATCCTGGCATATTCCGATTCGATCCCTGTAACAGATTCGATCTGGAAAGAGAATATTGAGAAGGGATTCTGTGATTATGGATTTATACAGGAAGTACGGGCTATGGAAGTGATCCGTCTTCTTCGAGTATCGAATCAGACGTTGGAAGTGACCTGTTCGGCATCTCCGATGCGAAAATACTGCAGCAGTATTTTTTATAAAGGGAATCTGATGGGATTCCTGCTGCTGATCGAAAATGACGGAACAGTTGGTGTAAATAATACAGAACTGCTCTCAACACTTTCCGGTATCCTGAGTTACTGGATCCCTCGATATGCGGCAAATTATCTTCCGATGCTGGAAACCTATCAGGAAACGTTATATCAGCTTTTGATTGGAAATAATCAGAACGTTCCGGGTGATCTGGTATTTCCGCCGGTGATGTCGGTCCGTTTTTTGTACGGACGCAAGCAGGACAGGATCCCCGCAGAAGCAGTATTTCAAGAACAGCTGCGTATTTTAAATCCGGCTGCGTATTCAGTCCGGTACAGCGAGGGTTTTGTGATCATTTCACCAGAATTTGAAATCGATGATCTTGCCTTGCTGGAGATGTGTGATAAATTGTCGGGAGGAAAGGCACAGATCAAGCTCGGAGTCAGTAATCCTTTTTCCGATATACGGGAGATACACAGCGCATTTCTGGAAGCAAAAAAAGCAGTGGAGATCGGGAGAGTCTTTGCTCCAGATGAAGCCGTCTTCAGGTATGAAGAGTGGAATTTGTATCATCTGTTTAAAGCATCTGATAAAAGAGAAGTTTATTCACTGATCCATCCTGCCATCGTGAGGATCAAAAGCCAGTCACCGGATGCTGACCCGCTGCTTCAGACACTTTCCGTATTTCTCGATACAGGAGAGAGCATTAAGAATACGGCGGATATGTTATATATGCATCGAAACAGTATTCAGTATCGGCTGAACCGCATAGAAGAGATCGGAAAGATACACTTAAACGATCCGCAGACACGCTTCCATCTGAGAATTTCATTTGTGATCATGAAGTACTTGAGTAAATACGATCTGTTAACATAACAATAAAAAGCCCTGCCGGGCTTTTTACATTTGCTATTTTTGATAAAGACCATCAGCCGTGACCTACCTCGCCTGATCGGCTCATTCGAATGCTCTGACGACAAAAGGATCCGGATTAAGAGTACCTATGCCACCGTTGACCTGCTCCTGCTCCTCGGGTGTGAGCTCATGCACCTCCTGCCTTTCCTCGCAGGGCTTTTCTTTTTTCTTCAGCTCGTTGCTGTCGTTTGGCATATCGTTCTCCTCCATGATTTCAGATGCGTATTCTGTGAAAGCGGGACGCTCATTCTTTTACGACGACTTTCATCCCTTGCGAGATGTAGGCACTATCTGCCCCCATAATTGACAAGCCCTGACTAGAACGGCTGTCGCCACCCGCAACCTTCTTAAGCTCTTCCTCGGTAAGCTGACGCGCTTCCTCTTTTACTTCTTCGGTTACTTCGATTCTCTTTTCTTCTGGCATAATGAATACCTGCTCTCTCTTTGTTATCTTTTATAATCAAAGGGCGTCAGATACTCTTTTGGATCGTTTGTTACTTCACCCGGCTTCGGCGGAAGCGTTGTATTGTTATTGTACTGTCCGATGTCGCCGCCGGAAATCTTCTCCAGCTCTTCCATTGAAAGCTCACAGGCTTTTTCTTTTACTTCTTCAGATACTACGGTCTTCTTTTCGTTTAACATATCTCTATTATCCTTCATTTGATGCGGTAAAGCTTACGTTGTTGCCTAATTCCACATTGCCGGAGGAGATAACTGCGCCGCCACTGCTGCGTGCATGGTTTTTATCAAAAGTCGATCCTCCGGAAACACCCTCTAGTTCCTCAGGCGTAAGCTCACGCGCTTCCTGCTTCTCTTTGCAGGGTTCGCTATTCTTATATTCTTTGTTATCGTTCGACATTGATTGTACCTCGCCATTTATTAGTTTTGTCGTGTATCCGTCCCGGATTCAGCTTCGTCAAGTAGTAAAGCCGGAGCAGAGATGATAGCTCTGGCTATAGCCAAACGTTGTCTTTGACCACCTGATAGAGCGCCTCCGCCCGTGACCTGCCCCAGCTCTTCTTGAGACAATTCTTTCTTCTCTTTACAAAGCTCTTCACTTTTTATACAATTCTTTTCTTCTGACATTAAGCCAAACCTCCATATCTGTGTATAATTATACGAAATTTGATTGTTATCATCTATCATCATCCCTTTTGGGAACTTGGACTTCTTCACCTTCAACTTTACGCACACTAGCCATAATGCCTCCGGTTATCCCGTTCAAGTCTTCAATCGAGAGTTTGTTCTTTCCTTCACAGAGTTCTTCATTCTTAATACTTTTCTTCTCTTCTGACATACCGGTTCCTCCTACATAAAATCAGTGGATAATATTATTATGGGACCTCATCGTGATCACTTCTCATAACAACAGATGGCGTTATCTGCTGAACTTTATTTTGAGTTTTCGGGCTCAGCATACCCGTTCCAGTCCTCAATATTGAAGCCGGCATTACCACCGCCGGAGAGCTTTTCCAGCTCTTCCAGAGACAGTTTCTTATTTTCCTCACAAACTTCTTCACTTTTTATAGATTTCTTTTCGTATGGCATCCTCGCCACCTCCGCCGTTTATCTTCTTTATAATATACGATCTTTCTTGGTAAATGGCCACCTTATTGCGTTGTTCCTATTATATTCCTACTTCTTTTTTTTCCTTAGTTTTTTCGCTATGATGCTATTATACGGTCAGAAATCCATTCCCTAAAGAGAAATACATGCTTCCAAAACAATTATTTTCGCATCCGATACCGGAACTTTCCTTTTCCCAAATCACCTGATTTTGTTTCTTTTGAGCTTTTTTTACATGATCCTTGTTTCAGTCTGTTTAATTCATCTTTTAATTCATTTACCATATTCTTTTTTTATAAGGCTCATGGTCTCATTTATCATTTCCCTTATCAGCTGTTCAAGTTCCTTTCCCTGCCTTCCTGCGCATTCCCGGAGTTTCTCTTCCAGGTCTTTCTGTATCTCTATCTCGATCTTCATCTCTACCCTCCTTTACTTCTTTTGTATCAGAAATTCTCCCACTTTGGGTAGACAGTTTATCCACATTTTTCTTTGCTCCTACATCTCTTATGATCATGTCCCTATTCCAACATTAAATTAAATTATAATTTAATTTTTAATTTAATTTATAAATTATTCTGTAATTTGATTTTTAATTTAAATTATTCTCGCCAAAAGCCTGCTGCGCTCAGATTCGCCCGCAGCAGCAGTATGATATCTACACGGTATAATTATCATAGAATCCATGAAAAGCACCCTGAGGGGCTTCCAGGCGCCAAATCTGGCGTTATTCCAGGCGGGGAAGAATGCGATCTTCAAAAGTGAAGGGCAAACCACGATTCTAAGAAGAAATAAAGGGAAATAAATTAAATTATGATTTAATTTTTAATTTAATTTATAAATTAAATTGTTGACGGCAAAAGGCAAAAAAGATACAATAAAGACGGAGGATGCAATATGAAGATAATAAGTGTAGGAACATGCAAGGGCGGAGTAGGAAAGACCGCAATAAGCACGAACATAGCAGCGATGCTGGCAAAAGAGGGCAGCAGGGTGCTCTATGTCGATTCCGATCCGCAGTGCAATGCAACGGAGGCGTTCGGAATATCGCTCATAACGGAAGAGGGCCGACCGTCATTTAAGGAGAGCGAGACCGTATGCGCGCTGTTCATGCCGGGGCTGAAGACGGTAAAAGACATAGTTTTAAAGCCGGAGGACGAAAGAGGGTACTTATACGAGGAGATCCCTACGCTGCATGCGATACCGGGAAGCATGGCTTTGATGTATACCGAGAGGAACCTGATAACAGGGCTTGCAAGCGGAAACCCCGCATACGCGGAATCGGAAGTGCTAAGGAACAACCTGATAACAATCTTCAAAGAGCTTGAGGATAACTACGACTATCTGTTCTTTGATACCAACACATACTTCAGCCAGGTAAACGAGAACATCTTCGCAATAGTGGACACGTTCCTTTCCGTATGCGACCCGTCATTCGAAGGGCTTATGGGAACCATGACCTTCAGCGGGATGTGGACAAGAACGGCCGAGGAGCTCGGCAAGGAAGTGGATTTCAACGCCGGGATCATATTCAACCGCTACAGGTCAAACACTAACCTGAGCAAGAAGATATACCAGGTGCTTAAGGGAGAGAACCTCTCGGAATCAGAGAAGATACTATACGGAGAGTTCTCCGAGTTCTTCATCGACTGTCCGATATCGGAAAGCGTCAAGTTCGGCGAGGCGTCATATATATCGAGGCCGATATGTCTTATACCCGAGGCTTACAAGGTAAGGGGAGAGCTTGAGAACCTGATAGAAGCATTAAAGGAAAAGGAGCTGTTATAATATGGATCTGAACAAACTTACACATAAAGGCGGCCTGCCTGCAAGCCCTAGAAGCGCAGTGCTTGAAAACATTAACGCTCCGGAGCCTGTGATGCCAAGCACCCCTATGCAGGAACTGCCTCAAGCAAAGGAAGAAGCGTTTACCAAGCAGGAATTCTCAGCCAAGCCGGTCAGAAATGTACAAAGAGACAAAAACGATCCTGATTATATAAAAGGAGAGACCGTATATCTTTCAAACAAGGAGTGGGATAAGCTCAAGCTTTATGCTAAAGAGAAAGGACTAAGGAAATCCGACGTGATTTCCGAGCTGATAGGAAAGAACATATTGTAAGGGTTAAAGCCATAACGGTGGATTTACATTCAAACAACTGAAATGCTATATGAGATTGAATAGTGAACTACATCGGTAATTAAATTACCGAGCTTCCTGCTTCGACCACCACTGCCCGGCTGACACAAAAAACGTATCGTCAGGTCTTACACGATGTCCACAGGCGTTAGGTTCGGGCGGTTCCCGCCCTACGATTGTTTTGTTTTACGCTACATCACTGCGAAGCAGCCTAAGCCCTTCATTCAGTATGTTTATTGCCGCATTCTGATCCCTGTCCATAGTCATCCCGCATGTGCATCTGTATGTACGGTTCGAGAGCTTTATTTTCTGCTTCCTGCCGCAATGGCTGCACAGCTGACTGGATGGGTACCATTTATCCACCTTTATGAGATACTTGCCCCTCTCGGAAAGCTTGTACTCGAGCATGTTAAGGAACATGCCATATCCGTTATCCAGAGTTGCTTTTCCGTTTCTGAAGCTCTTATTTGACATAGCTTTCATGTTGAGTGTCTCCACACATACGATGTCATACTGATTGGCTATCTCAGTTGACTTCTTATGCAGCGTATCGAGCCTCTGGTTGGATATATGCTTATGGATCCTTGCGACCTTTTTCTGCTGTTTGATATAATTCCCAGATTTTGTTTCGCCTTTACCGTTTCCGGTACGCCGTGACAGTATCCTCTGGGCCCTTGCAAGCTTCTTCTGTGCTTCACGGTAGTATTTGGGCATATCGGTGGCATTGCCATTACTGTCCATGTACAGGCCGTCAGACTTGTAGTCAAGGCCTATGGCATTACTGCTCATCCTGGATGCACCATGAACATCTTCCTCATACTCGAACAGCACGGATGCGTAGTATTTTCCGTCACAGTCCTGTGATATGGTGGCAGACTTTATTTTCCAGTTAGAATCTGGATTACGATGAATCTCAGCCTTGACGATACCTGTTTTGGGTAACCGTATACCGTTACCGGTAATGGCAACCGTGCCATTCTGGTTATTGGTGGTATATGACTTCCTGCTGTGCTTTGCCGATTTGAATCTCGGAAATCCGTTACGGGATTTCCTGCTCTTATCGAAGCAGTTACTGATCGCAGACTGAAGGTTTAGCTGGACATTTGCAAGAGCAAGGCTGTCCACCTCTTTCAGGTAAGGATACTCTTTCTTATACAGGGCAGGAGTCTGCTTACCGAAGTTCTTTGTTTCTTCATAAGACCTTATCTTGTCGGAAAGCATGAGGTTATATACCTTGCGGCAGCAGCCGAAGGTTTTGGCAAACAGCACCTCCTGCTCTTTTGATGGATATATTCGGTATTTATAAGCTTTATTCATAAGATTATTATATCAAACATATGTTCGTTCTACAACAGTAATACCGTAATAACAGCAATATCAGACAATAGAGCAGACGCTTTCATCTCGGCAATTGAATTACCGAGAATTCCCGCTTTGTCTCTTAAATCAAGGAAATTAAGGAGGAGCAAACGATGTTGAACAGCAAAGAGATACGAGCAAAGGCAGATAGCCTGATCACAGGAAACAGGGGAGCGCTTCTTGGAGGAAGCATGGCTGCCGGTACAGCAGCTTTGTTACCATTAGTAGGAATCTTGTTGGCCGGTCCTGCAATGTTAGGATCCATAGAAATGTATCAGGATGTAATCGATGGCAAGAAGCCGGAGTATAAAAGCCTTTGGAGCAGATTCAAGACTCAGTTCGGACCGGCACTTCTGTACATCTTTCTTGCGACCATTGCATGCATAGTGACCGGACTGGTCATAGTAATAGCAGGAGTGCTGCTTAATTTCATTCCGGTCATCGGAATGATTCTTACAATAGTCCTGTTTGTTGGCGCTGTGCTATTTGTTGCTTTTTATGTCTCGATGGGCGCATATGTACTTTTCCGTGAGCAGGAAACAGACGGTGATGCTGCGCTAAAGAAAGGATTCAAACTGGCAAGAGGGAACGAGAACGCATGGCTTGGACTGATCTGGATCTATATCGGTAAGTTCCTTCTGACTTTGATCACTCTCGGATTATATGGAGTATATTTTACCCCTAATTTTGATTTGGCAGCATATATCCTAATGGGTGAAATCTACAATACTAATGGGAACGTAGCTGTTGAAAGCAAGCCGGCAGAAGAAAAAGCGGCACCGGCAAGCGAGCCGGTTGAAGTTAAAGAGGAGCCTGCAGAGGGACCGAAATGTCCAGGTTGCGGAGCAGTAAACGAGCCCGGATCTCTTTTCTGCGAGAAATGCGGAACAAAGCTTTGATAAGTGAGGAATAATAGATGAAATTCTGTACAAAATGCGGTGCTCAATTAAAAGACGAGGCACAATTCTGTAATAAATGCGGTGCTCCCTGCACATCAGCCACGGAAGCAAAAGAGAATACTCCCCTAAAAAGCGGAGAACCTTCAGAAGCAGGCAGCGCAATTCCCAAAGAAAATTCTGAAGAAACCGCAAAAAAGCAACCGGAAGAAGAGAATAAGGTAAAAGAAACTGTTGTCGAGACCGCTAAGAGTCCGGCTGCACCAGCGAAAGCAGAAGGTAAGAATGAAAAGAAAAGCAGCAAACTGCCTCTGATCATAGGTATCCTCGCAGTAATAATAATAGCTGTCGTCGTAATAGTATTAACAAAGAAAAAGTCGGAAGCTCAGAATACCGAAACGGTATCAGCCAACGCAGAAACTACCGTCGAGGAAACAGAGAAAGTTACGGAGCCCGAACCCGAGGAGAAGAAAGAAGAAAATCAGGCAGAAAGCGTTCCGGAAAACTCCGATGCAGACCGATTCGTAAAATACTGGATGGGTTCTGAGCATTGGGGTTATGAAATAACAAAAGAACCTGACGGCTCATTTACTGTGATATTAGACAGCTCCGAAGGGTACAGGCAGCAC
>JAUNOA010000046.1 GCA_030531245.1 Lachnospiraceae bacterium | reverse complement strand
ATAAAATAATCCCCTGTCGCTTCAAAAGTGACAGGGGATTATTTGCATTTCTTTATATAATCATTTCCTGTAATCGGGGTCAAATTCCCTAATCATATTCAGCATATCAGTGAAAGAACCGGTAGTGACGATGGAATCATAATTTATAAGGCTTGTAATAGGATTTTCAATAAGCATGAGATCGCCGTAACCGGTATTAGGAACAAGTCCGCAGAAGCGGAATCCGGTTTTTTTCAGGGTTTCATAGAATTCGATAACGCCGGGATGTTCTACGCAAAGATAGACATATGCCATATCACGTTCACATTTCTTGAGGCGGTAGATAATATCACTGATTACATCTTCGTAATCATTACCGACGCTTCGTATGATGATTACAGGGCAATAAATATCTTTGCTGATTGAAGCCTCAACAACTGTCTTTTCCAGGGTTATGGCGGCTGCATCAGTATGGTAGGTACGGGGCAGATTTTCGCCTTCATATATTACATCCAGTACATGAGTAACTTCCGCAGGAACGAAAATCTCCTTGGGTGAATGATCGATTACATGGCATGAAAGTGCTGTGGTAGCTCTGCCATCGTAAGTCTGAAAACTGTTTTTATATTCATCAGCCGAATGCTGGTTGAAGGCAAAACCGCAGGGAGTGTATCCGTATTTAAGACGCGTTTTCTGAGTGATATCATGAGCTGTAACTGCTTCGGAAATCTGAACACCTTTTGCAACAACATGTTCAAAATAATCGTTGTTTGCATCCATAAGACGACTGAAAGCACCGCATTTTCTGACAAGAGGACTGGTTATGGCAGTACCGCCTTCATAGACATCAGGGATATTATCCCAGCTTTTCAACATATGTAAGCCAGCAAACATACCGTCTTCGGTTTCAGCTGTAAGAGAATGATAATCTTCTCTGCTTATATATTTTTTGAAATCATCGGGATTATAAATAGCATTGTTGAAATATGTAAATCCAAGTTCACGATAAAAAGATCTGGATACACCTGTAAAATCCGAGGGTACAGTATCGCGCAGTCTGATCTGTACATCAGTGACAGCGGTTTCATTATCATGGTTTTCTGCTTCGAACGGAGGAAGAGCTTCATTAAAAGCAAAGGTCATCAGCTGGCTTCGTCCGAATTCCCTGCCATATGATAATTTGAAATCGTTGACGGTTTCCATGATTTTCTGCGTCTCTGCAGTGCCTGAAAATTCATACGGTATGCCGGTGTCTTTTAATTCAACATATAATGTATTGTCATCGGCATAAATATCGAGAGATATATCATAATCTCTGGATGAGGACCCGTGAAGTATGACATTGTCAACTGCAAGACTCAAAGCTTCTGTAACAGATGCAATGAACTTTTCGTCTTCGGAAACAACACTCAGGCAGCACGCTGCAGCTGAAGTAAGAGCAGGAGTGAACTTCCTGTTTGGTAAAATTTTCAGTTCAAGTAATTTGTTTATCATGATACCTCCTTCAAAACATTCGTGGTTGATGTCCAAAACTAAATAGATTATAACATAAAACCATATTGACAGGGTAAATACAGCATTTTATAATAATAGAACATAAGTTCGATTATTATGAATGGGATAAATCAGAAAAATATCATAGAACTGCCTTTTGACAGGCCGGGACTGGATCAGGGGATAAAAATCGCCTGTATGAGCTGGTGCACACCAAATCATAAGGTGACTCCGATTCTGTTCAAATATGTAGGGGAAGATGAACTGGTCTATACAGTGCGCAATCTGCGTGTCAAAAGATTCATAGAAAAACCTGATGGTTTTCAGTATAACGAATATATCTGTGAAGCCCCTATAGGCGGATTTATGCGGGAGTTTCGTCTCTGGCATATACCGAGAGACAGTGAGTGGCTGCTGGTATTCCCGTGATAATCAAATGACCTGCTGAGACAACGGATACATTGACAGTGTATAAGTCAGATAAAGGCATTTGCAGGTGCTGCTTTCAGTTTAATTCAGACGGCTCTGTGAAGCTGTCATATAATATAATTGCCATCAAGTCGTATTGTGACTTGATGGCAGTCTGTAAAAATGTTATCCCTCAATTGCGATGAATTTTTCTTCAGGAACTTCTTTCTTTACATCCTTGGGAACGAAGAGTTTTAATGTACCATCGGAGAAGTTTGCCTTGATATCCTCTTCAGTAACGGCATTACCCACATAGTAGCTTCTCTTCATTGATCCGAAATAACGCTCCCTGCAGATGAACTTGCCGTTTTCATCGTTTTCTTCCTTTTCATCCTTAGACTCTGCCGAGACTGTAAGATAACCATCCTTAAGCTGAGCCTTGACATCTTCTTTCTTGAATCCCGGAATATCGATTGCAAGCTCATATCCGTTATCATTTTCCTTGATGTCTGTCCTCATTTCCGGCATAGCCTTGCATCCTCTGAATGCAGGGAATGCAAATTCATTGAATAAATCCTCAAAACCGTAAACTTTATTGTATCTGGCTGGTGTAAACATAACAGTTACCTCCTCATATATAGTATTTTTGTTAATCTTGATCTACTTGGAAACTTACTGTTCCTTTTGTTATATGCATTATAGCACAAGCGTTAGCGCTTGTCAAGCGAGAGTGCTAAAAACCTAAAAAATTTTTTACGGCAGGTTATAAATGTAAAATATGCTATAATTTCACTATCTGTATGGCAAGGGGATACTTATGAATAACAAATGGTTTGAAAATGCAAAATCGGAGCTTGGGAAAAAATATAATTTCATTAACTGGTTTTTGGGAAATCTGTTTGTGGGTCTTGGTGTATGTCTGGCAACAAAATCGGATTTCGGACTGTCAATGATCGCAGCGCCGCCGTATATCCTGCATGTATGGCTGCGTGACAGTTTTCCGTTTTTCACACAGGGTACTGCGGAATATGTTTTTGAGGCAATAGTCCTGATTATTACATGTATAATTGTAAGAAAATTCAGGCTGCGCTATCTGCTCAGTTTCGGAGAAGCCGTAGTTGCAGGCTTGTTTATTGACGGATGGTTTCTGGTATTCGGAGGAAACGGAGCTTATACTTCCATGACGTTAAGAATCATAGCATTGATTCTGGGACTGATCATGGTTGCACTCGGGGTGGCATTTTTCTTCAGAACGACACTTCCGCTCCAGACATATGAGCTGTCTGTGGTGGAAATCGCCAGGGCGTATAATCTTGAACAACATAGGGTAAAGCAGGTTTTTGATGCGGTTCTGCTTGCTGTTTCATTGATACTGTCGTTTGCATTGACCGGGAAGCTGACAGGAATAGGAATCAGTACTGTTCTTGCGGTTCTTGTGAATGCCAGGATAATACAGTTTACCGGGCGAATAATCGATAAGCTGGAAAAATAATATAAATGTATGGATTTAAAAAACTTGTTTTTCGGAAATTTCCAAATTCAGTTTTTTCTTTTTAGGGTTTCCGAAATGTGGTATGTACGCTTTATAGGACTGCCGACACAGTAAAATTTCTCTGAAAACATAGCAAAACAGTTTCAGGAGGAGGTTTACCATGAAGACAGTCCTTTATCTTATTTCAAAACTTACATTTGGCACAGGAATACTCGGTGCAGTAATTCTCACATGTATGTTGGATAGTTCCGATGCCGTTCTGATATACATATTGATGATGTATATTGTTGCTGCGGCATTGATGGCAGTCGGAGTATTATTGTCGAGATTGATGATAACCGAAACAACAGAGGATGATGACAATGCACCGGATTACTGGTATACTATAAACAGGACAGGCACCGGAGATGACTGCAGGGATGTGAAGACATCCGGTCTGCCTGCATAAGATTATGTATAACGAAGGGATGTTCATATGAAGAAAGTATGCGAGTTGATAATTTCAGCTGCAGTGTTCGTTTTCTTATGACGGTGAAGAATACGTGGTTGTTGAATCGGAAGACGGAGGAACCAGAGCCATGGCATTGAAAACATACGTTTTCTTTAAGGAAAATATGGCGGAATGGGCCGGAAAGCTGTAGAGGCAAACTGATTCAATCAGAGCGGTTCTGTATTTTACGATGAGACCGGGACCTGATTGATATGAACAATTATGATAGGGGAGGAATCTGATGTAAAGGAAACTTGACATCAGATTCTTTTTGCTTTATTATGTTTGTAAAGTTAACTTTACATTTTGCTTGGAGGTTGCTGTGACTAACAGAATAGAGGAATTACGAAAAACGTCCGGAATGACTCAGGAGGATCTGGGAAGAAAACTCGGAGTATCGAGGCAGACGATTATATCGCTTGAGAGGGGCAGATATAATCCTTCAATCAATCTCGCTTATGCCATAGCGAGAGAGTTTGGTCTGACTATTGAGGAAGTATTTATTTTTGAGGAGGATAAGTGATGTATTATGATAAGAGAAAGCTTGCAATCAGCATTTTTGAAACTATAATAGGTCTTGTATTGATAGTATTCGGAATAACCGGGAAAATTGATTCAGGAGTGTGGTCGGCAGTCGGAACTGCCCTGGTTGCCGTGGGTATAGGATCGATTTTAAGATTCGTAAAGTACAGGACAGATGAGAATTATCGAAACAGGATAGATACGGAAATCGCTGATGAGAGAATGTCACATCTGAGACTTAAATCCTGGGGTATTGCGGCATATGCATTTATAATCGCGGCAGGCATTGCAGCCATAGTACTGTTAATAAACGATATGAGAGGACAGGCCTCTGTATTGGGATATTGTATATGCTTTGTATTGATTGTTTATCTGATTTCATATCTGATCCTGCAAAAAAAAGAATAAAATGAGCGGTCCCGGCTGAAATTACGGGGAATGTCTTATACAGTAAAGTTGTGCCTGAGTCATCATTAGTTTATAATAACTAGAGTAATAAATGACGGAGGAAATAAAAATGAGAGAAAAAATATTATCCGTGATCGAGCAGAACAGCAGACTCAGAAGTGAAGAAATAGCGGCGCTTCTGGGAGAGAATATAGATGAAGTACGCAGTGAGATGCGAGCGATGGAGGCCGAGAAAGTCATAGC
This sequence comes from Lachnospiraceae bacterium, assembly GCA_030531245.1. Classification (GTDB taxonomy): domain Bacteria; phylum Bacillota; class Clostridia; order Lachnospirales; family Lachnospiraceae; genus Darwinimomas. Next base: position 7,499 of record JAUNOA010000046.1, on the reverse strand, counting down.
CGGTTATCATACCATTATAGACTGGGATAAGACCGGCAAGGAAAAGGTGTATGCTTTGATAGAGGTTAAGACTACTCCTCAGAGAGGTCTGGGCTTTGACCGTATCGCAGAGCGTATCATGCAGTATCCCGAAGTAGACTCTGTATACCTTATGAGTGGTGAATTTGATTTTGCTATTTTCCTTAACGGTAAAACTATGCGGGAAGTAGCGAATTTTGTATCCGAAAAGCTCTCACCGCTGGATGAAATAAGAGGCACGGCCACGCATTTTCTTCTGAAGAAATATAAGGATCACGGAGCAATACTGGACGAAGCAGAACATGACGAGAGACAAATAATGCAGGCATGAAAGATTTAATATCAAAAAAAGTTATAGACATAAAACCATCGGGAATCAGAAAATTCTTTGATGTGGCAAATACAATGAAAGATGTTATTTCACTGGGAGTGGGAGAGCCGGATTTCGACACACCGTGGTTCGTAAGGGAAGAGGGCATCTATTCTCTTGAAAAAGGCAGGACCTTCTATACATCCAATGCAGGTCTGCCGGAACTTAAGGGTGAGATAGCAAACTATATTCAGAGAAAATACAAGGTAACATATGATCCTGATAATGAGATTGTTGTCACAGTCGGAGGAAGTGAAGGAATCGATCTCGCAATAAGAGCACTGACAAATCCGGATGATGAGATCATCATCCCCCAGCCGAGTTATGTTTCTTATGAGCCATGCGTGGTGATGGCAGGGGGAAAACCGGTCATAATCGAACTTGAGGAAAAAGACGGATTCAAGCTGGTGCCGGAAAAACTTGAGGAGAAAATTACAGATAAAACGAAGATGCTGGTGCTTCCTTTTCCGAACAATCCAACAGGTTCGGTTATGAAATACGATGAACTGGAGAGGATAGCCGAAATCTGTATCAGGCATGATATATGGGTACTGTCAGACGAAATATATTCCGAACTGACCTACACGAAAGAAGGGCATGTTTCCATTGCTCAGATCCCGGGTATGAGGGAAAGGACCATCCTGATCAACGGATTTTCAAAAGCATATGCTATGACCGGATGGAGACTGGGATATGCGTGCGCTCCGGAAATCGTACTTAAGCAGATGATGAAGATACACCAGTACTGCATTATGTGTGCACCGACGACAAGTCAGTATGCGGCAGTGACCGCCCTTCGCAACGGTGATCAGGAAGTGGCAAAGATGCGGGAATCCTACAATCAGAGGAGAAGGCTTCTTATCAAGAGACTTCAGGATATGGGGCTGTCTGTCTTTGAACCCGAGGGAGCATTTTATATATTCCCGAGTATCAAAAAGTTCGGAATGACCAGCGAGGAATTTGCTTTGCAGCTGCTCGAAAAAAAACATCTTGCCGTTGTTCCCGGATCCGCTTTCGGAGACTGCGGGGAAGGATATCTCAGGATATCATATGCCTACTCTATCAGGCAGCTTGAGCAGGCTATGCAGAAGCTGGAAGAGTTTATCAATGAACTTGGATGAAAGAAAGGAACCTTTGATGTCAGCGGAAACAGTTTGTTTACTGATTAAACAGAATACAAATGTCCGATGATAATAAATTTTAAGCCAATATGTTTTTAAGGAGGAGTTAAACATGGAAAAAAAAGAAAACAGTATACTTGGATTGGTAATGAGCATCATTGCACTGATTCTTCTAATCATAATGTTATTTATAGGTTCAAATCCTGTAACTAAATATCTGTATATTGCCGCTTCAGTTCTTGCTGCAGTTTTTGCTATTATCTACTTTATTAAGGGTGGAACAAAGAAGGCAGCCATCTGGCGTAATCTGTTCTGTATCTTGCTGATGATCTCGCTGCTGATATCTATCATAAGAAATATACAGTTAGGAAAAGGCGCTGCTGATACTATCTGCATTATTATTGTGGCTGTCATAACGGGATATCTTGCATTTGCTAAAGACCTTGGAAAAAAGAAGTCTCTTGGTCTGGCAAGTGCCGTAGTTGTGCTTCAGCTGCTTCAGCTTATGCCGGTAATTACGGCCCAGTCAGGAGATGGAGCAACAAGGATTTTAGGAATTATCTCAACTACACTGCTGGTTATTACTTTACTGGATATCACCTATGTGAAGTATTATGACAAAGAAAGCAGGAAGGGTGTTGAAGAATAAACCGTACAGGAAAGCTTAATGAACTGACAGAAAGATATAAACAGATAATTGGTCAGCGGAGTATTGCGGCTGATATCTGAGAAAAAACAAGCATAATAATAAATCGAGGGGAAAGAAAAATGAACAAATACACCGGAACACAGACAGAGAAAAATCTCGAGGCAGCATTTGCAGGAGAATCTCAGGCTAGAAATAAATACACATATTTCGCATCAAAGGCTAAAAAAGAAGGCTATGAGCAGATAGCGGCACTTTTCCTTAAGACAGCTGAGAATGAGAAAGAGCATGCAAAACTCTGGTTCAAGGAGCTGAACGGAATCGGTGATACAGCAGAAAATCTTGCAGCCGCTGCTGACGGAGAAAACTACGAGTGGACAGATATGTATGAAGGTTTTGCCAAGACAGCTGAGGAAGAGGGATTTACTGATCTCGCAGCAAGATTCAGACTTGTAGCAGCTATCGAGAAACATCATGAGGAAAGATACAGAGCACTCCTTCACAATGTAGAAGCTCAGGAAGTATTTAAAAAGAGCGAAGTTAAGGTATGGGAATGCAGAAACTGCGGTCATATCGTAATCGGAGAAAAAGCACCTGAAGTTTGTCCTACATGTGCGCATCCACAGGCATATTTTGAAGTGCATGAGGAGAATTATTAATCGGATCGCATTAAATAATATTCTTTTGCAAAATGATGAGACAAGGGATATAGCGTCCTATTTAACAATCAAAAGCTCTCCGGTTTGGAGAGCTTTTAGAATGCTTGTACGGAAGAATTGTGTTATTTAGAGGGGAAGGTCCCGCTTACACATGAAAAGAGACTGTCAACTGATGGTCTTTTTTTGCTATAATAAAAAATACAAAAATTATAGAAGTGGAGAGCAGCGATGAGAATTGTTTCTTTGGATGGAACAACTATTGGATACAAAAAAGACGCATGGGATGAACTGAAGCAGTTCGGTGAATATGAAATGACAGAATTCGGAGATTCAGCATCTGCAGAGGAAATCATAGATTATATCGGAGATGCGGAGATTGTTCTTACGAATAAAGTAGTTGTGGACCGTAAAGTCATGGATGCCTGCCCTAAAATCCGGATGATTCAGGTCCTTGCAACCGGATACAATGTTGTTGACACAGCATATGCAAAGGAAAAGGGAATTGTGGTCAGCAATATACCTGCATACAGTACCATGTCTGTATGTCAGCATACTATAGGACTTCTGCTGGAAATATGCAATCAGATAGGACATCATGACAGAATGGTTCATCAGGGGAAATGGACTGAAAGCAGGTCATTCAGCTTCTGGGATTATGAGCTGATGGAGCTTGATGGCAAGACAATCGGAATAATCGGATTTGGCACTATCGGACAGGCAGTCGCAAAAGCTGTAGCAGGATTTGGTATGAAGGTCATAGCATATACCCCGCACCCCAAAACCGGATTTGAAGGCCTTGTTGATTTTGTTGATCTGAATACGTTGTTTGCAGAATCCGATGTGATCACCCTGCATTGTATGCTGAATGATGAAACCAGGGAAATAATATGTCGTGAAAACATAGACAAAATGAAAGATGGAGTAATCCTGATAAACGCTTCACGGGGTCAGGTACTGAATGAATCGGATGTGGCAGAAGCTTTGAAAAACGGCAAGATCTCGGCAGCAGGGGTGGATGTGGTTTCATCGGAGCCTATCCGGGATGATAATCCGCTGCTTTCAGCTCCGAACTGTATTATCACCCCGCATATTGCGTGGGCGACTGCTGAGGCCAGAAAGAGGCTTCTATGTGTCGCTATAGATAATGTCCGTCAGTTTATTGCCGGAACTCCGGTTAATATCGTAAATTAAGTTATAACCTGGTTTGATGTTTCTGCAGACCTGATGATTTTTGCGGCATGTTTTAAAGGAAATAGCAGGAGTACTCTTCCGGAAGGAATAACAAATTCACTCACAACAAAAGGAGAAAAAATGGAACAGGCTAAGAATCGTATTGAATATCTGGATATCGCAAAGGCAATTGCAATATTCCTTGTAGTTGTAGGACATGCGGCACTGACTTTTGATAAGCCGTACTGGCGGATTGCCATATATTCTTTTCATATGCCGCTGTTCTTTGTTGTTTCAGGAGTTGTCACTTCCAGACACGTCAAGATCGAGAAATAATATTCCGCTAATGGATGGTGGATATTTATCAAAAAGAACATTTTTGCCCTTCTTGTACCATACCTGATCTGGGCACTGATTTTTATGCCGTTTGATTTTGCAAAGATTCTTTATATTTTTTATGGTTCCTGGAATTCACTTAATGAGATTGGAACGAATACAGCTTTGTGGTATTTGCCGGCGTTATTTCTTGCGCGACTTGAAATGAACGGAATCATGGCTGTCTCAGCCAGACTGAAGCTTCCGAGGAAGATTACTGCGCTTGTGTTCGCGGTCATTGCTTTTACAGTTGCATTTATAATTCCCTATCCGGAGTTAGGATATCCGTTTGGGTTTGCACAGTCACTGGTTGGACTTGGTTTCATGCTGATAGGCTATGCAGCCAAAGATATCATAAATACAATCAGTAATAAAGAGATATGGCTGCAGCTTATCATTATGATTGCAGCGATTGCAATGTTTGTCTTCGGCACGACAAGAGAGGGGACACCGCTTGTCGGGTTGTTCTGCTTTGACCTTGGCAACAAATTCTGGTTCTTATGGAATGCATTGACCGGAACGCTTTCCGTTTTCATGCTGTCCTGCGTGCTTTCCTCCATCTGGAAGAACGCCGGCGAAGGAAAAATCCATCATTTTATTGTATGGCTCGGACAAAGCACAATCGGTGTCTATCTTTTGCACCTTCCGTTTGTCCGCAGTCTTGTTGCACCATTGATGGAAAGCATCGGTATTCAGAGAATTACCTTCTGCGGAGCTCTTATCGATGGCCTGATTGCGACAGCTATCTGTTGTGTACTTGTAAAGGTGATTGAAAAATACATTCCTCAATTATTCGGTAAAAACATCACCTTCTGAAAAATTATATATTTTATGTAACATCTTATTGACTTGCGGCTTCCAAAGAACAGATGGAAGAGTCCAACATTGCTTCTCAAAAGGTCCTGAAAAAATCGGGGTTTATCCCAACGGGAGAAACCGGCGAAGAGGGGCCGCTGTTTGTCATTGAGCGTTGTAGAGACTGATCTCGAGGAGGGGATTATTATGTACGATATGATTTTTAAACGAAAATCATTTCATTTGTTTCGAAATGTAAGAAAGGCGGACTTTTATGAAAAAAACGTTTTTACTTTTGATGTTAGTGATTATTGCATCATTAGCAACAGGATGCAGTAATAAGGCAACTATTGGCAGTTCCGACGGTCCTACAGACATTATTATTATAAATAAAGATAATCAGGAAGCAGCACAGCAGGAAAAAGAAACGGAATGCGAGACTTCCGGTGAGGATGTAAAAGAACTTAAAGACAGTCTTGATAGCTTTGTGCCTCAATTTACTGCAAATAAAAATACATTGCAGTATTCTCCGACAGAAATCCATGATTTAGAGTCAGCTGTGCTTCATATGGATAATCAGGACTTTGTTCTGACAGATTCAAAATCAATGGATTATCTTGAAAGTCTGTTAAGCAGTGCAGAAGAGTTAAAGGGATGGCCGAATTGCCCTTATGATGCAACGCTGTATTTAACAAGAAAAGATGGTGAAATGATTATTGTTTATCCTGCAACGGATAGCTGCAAAAACTTTAATGCCGGAGATGTCTGGTATGAGTATCAGACAGAAACGGGAGATAATACACCACTGTATGGAGCATTTGGTATTACGACAAGATTTGGTAAGATAGATGCTGGGTTGCAGACAGCCGTTAACGATAATTATATGTTGCCACCTTATAAATATGCCGGCGATGACATGATTGAGAAAACTATTGTTGATTATTTTGAAGATAACAACTATCTGATGAAGCCGGAAGGTTCTGTGTGGATTCCGGCATTCTGCATACTCAGGGAAGAAGTTGTGGCAGATCCGCTTGAAGGGGCTAAGAAAGGTGACATCAAGGTTTATGGAAACTTCTGGTCCTTCGTATATTCAAAGCAGGATGATACATTGTTTTGTGAAACCGGAGGAGAGCATCCGGGAGTAATATATCTTAAGAAAAATGCTGATGAAAGCTATGAGGTGACATACTTTAATGCAGTAGGAGATGGTTCACTATATACTGAAGATATTAAAAGAATATCTAATGGAAACACATCGCTCGAAAAACAATTCTATGATTCAGCAGATGCCGGATCTGCAGATGTGAAGAATAAAAGAACCTGGAGCATTTACACGTATGTAAAAGATAACAACCTTGATATAAAGTACTATCAGGACTATGGCTGGGATCCGGTAGATTTTGAAATGGAAGTAAACAGCTGGTCAAATGTGGCAGTGGAAGATTTAAGCGTGCAGTAGAGCTGCGAATCCGCGGAGGACAGATGTGAAAACAAAGACGGCTTTAAGATTAATTAGTCTGTTTATGTTGATGGCGGCCATAGTATTTGTTGTATCTGCTTTATCAGCACCAAGTCTTGGCCATACAATTTATATCGGAAGTCTCAAATTCGGGGCAGAGCAATGGCGGATTTGCTACGCAATCTATTTAATTGTGATGGTTGCGTTGTTTGGGATTTCATTTGTTGTGAAGAATAAGAAATGAAAATCTATTGCAATCATGGCAATAAAAAATATGGGCCTTAATAACGGATTTGTTAAGGAGCAGAGGCCATCAATTATATTAATCTGGCCATTTAAGAAGATAGGACGGATGTAACTTTTTATCCAACTGTGGAAGAGAATCATACACAGCCGGATTCCTATACATAATTCTATCGATAAAAAGTTGGATATACAAAGAAAGAAACAGGTGATGACATGACGACAGATGCAAAACTGATTATGGATACGGCGCTTCACGATGCGATGCCGGCAACGGCGGTGGAAGAGGCACTTTCAAAGATAGATTTCGGCAGCGGCAGACTCTATGTGGTTGCGACAGGCAAAGCCGGATGGGAGATGGGCAATGCCGCATCCAAGGAGCTCGGCGACAGAATATATAAAGGCATCGTAATCACGAAGTATGATCATGGAAAGGGCGAACTCAAAAACTTCGAAATCTGTGAGGCAGGGCATCCGGTTCCGGATGAGAACAGCTTTAAGTCTACTGAGAAGGCTCTGGAACTTGTTAAGGGGTTAAATGCAGACGACTCAGTACTCTTCCTTTTATCCGGCGGAGGTTCTGCTCTTTTCGAAAAGCCGATTATCGACTGTAACGAGATGGCTGATATCACAAAACAGC
>JAUNOA010000090.1 GCA_030531245.1 Lachnospiraceae bacterium | reverse complement strand
AAGGTGGGTCAGTTTTCAGCGTTAAACCTGGATCAGTTTTCATTATAAATCAATACTCACCTGACCGGATCAAAGAAATACGTGCCACCTTGTTTCATCCATTGATCTTTGATGCACACGGGTACTCTTATGGACATCTGGAAAATGCATCCTGCCAGGATAAGAAAATAGCCTATTTTATTAAAAGATGCAAAGCGAAGCAGCAATGCATTTCTACTGACGATTTGATCAGAGTGAAGCCTTGGTATTATGACTCTATAGTCATAAAGAATGTTCGGGAAATGACGGATGACCATAGTATTGCTACTGATGTAATTCTATTCCTTAAACTGTCTGTTATTGTTTAATATAGATTAAGCGGAGCCCAACTCCGCTTATTGTTTTTCTTTATTAAGCTTTAATTCTGATTTATGCTGCATTTCCTTTTTAGCTAAAGGTTTTAAATAATTCTTTTTTAATGTTTTCTCATCTTCAAAGAAGTATCTCTCAGATTTTGACAATGTATGCTCTTGCATTTTTAATTCTGCCAATTTCAATGTACAGATTAAATCTGCAACCTGAAACAATCTGTAATCAGCAGGAATCACCTTTCTAAACTCCACATTGTCTAACAAAGAATTAAGAACAGAAGAAAGTATTCTTGTTAATTCAACCTGTCCATTATCATAGTAAACCTTTACTTTATCAAAGTTCGAAAAGAACGCTTGATTATCACGAATAAATGCAGCTAATTGCTTGCTTAGCTTGCCTGTAGCATCAACCAAATCCTCAATTTGTTTTTTCTCAATATAAATTGACTTAAACGTAATATCCAGATGACGGACAAATGTCATCATTCTCTTTAGTATCTTCTGACGCTCTTTAAGATCACATCCCTGGTAGTCCTCTTCAGAGCGAATTACAGGACCAGCATGAACACAATGACATCCCCATCCGATATTTTCTAGCTCTTTCTCTAAAGCAATTAAATCCTTCTTTAAATTTTTACTTTGATCATGAAACACTAGTGAAACAATGTAAAATGGCGACCGATAATCGTATTCTCCGAAATCACCTGATTCATCAACAAATATACTTAATTCTTTCATCATATCCTATAAAAATGGCGGGTGTCTTACCCGCCGATTGGTGGACCCGGGTCTTTCGACCAGCCCAATTATTTACAATGCAAATATATCAGTTTTCTATATCTTTGTCAAATATTATAAAATATGTGAATTATTATCACGCGTTCCATATTTTGCCTCCTTTTGCCCCAAAATGCGCGATTTTGCAAGATCTTCCCGCTCTTCTTTTTCCAGATAGCTGCCTATATAATTGTCAATTGGCATTTCCACCGTAGGAAACGAATATGATCCCAGCGCCGTTTCCATTTTCACAAATGACGGATGACCATAGTATTGCTACTGATGTAATTCTATTCCTTAAACTGTCTGTTCTTTATTAACATTTTATTAAATCTTGCAAAATGCTGCTATTTTTTCAATCAAAAAAGCAGAAATCCAATATCACAAATATTGGAGGTTCCATGCAGAAGCTTGCAGAGTTGGTTAAAGAATTATCAAAATATAACGATGTATTGAAAAAATTTACGGAATCAGGTATGATGTTGCCCGACAGCGTGCGAGAAGAAATTATGAAATCAAAACAATCAGCAGTATTAAAACTGCATCCTTACGCCATCACAGCACCTACACATGAAACTGGTAGATGGCAAACCTATATAAAAACAGAAAACGCACGAAGAACAATACGAGCACGTTCTAAAGATCAGGTTACAAACATTACATGCGTGGTAGAACATACAAAAACAAACAGTGACCGATTTGTTGTTCTTGTCCCCGCAGCAATGGAAATAATAAAAAGAATTCCTCATAATGACGACGAGTACATGTTCGTAAGAATGAATGGAAAAAGAATAAAATCAAAAGACGTTGCTACTGTCCTGGAAAAATATGCGAAGGTAAACGGTACGACAGTAAAAAGCACCCACAAAATCAGAAAGACCTATGCATCAATGCTTAATGCCGCAGGTGTTCCGTTGGACGCAATAAGGGAAGAATTAGGCCATACGAACCTGAGCACTACCCTGTCTTATCTGTATAATCCACTAACAGATGAGGAAACTTATTCATTAATTCAAAAGGCATTGTAAGCTGTCTTCAATTGTCTTCAATTGTCTTCAAAAACAGTAAAAACAAAAAATGAGGAAACCCTTGATTTATAAGGATTTCCTTCATTTTCCAACCAGCGACAGACGGGACTCGAACCCGCGACCCCGACCTTGGCAAGGTCGTACTCCACCAACTGAGCCACTGTCGCAAACTTACCTTTCAAATCCATCTCATACCTTGAAAACCACATACATCTGATAAACATCCTTTTGAGGTTAAACCCTCGACCTATTAGTGACAGTCTGCTGAATACATTGCTGTACTTACACTCCTGCCCTATCTACCTCCTAGTCTCGAAGGGGTCTTACTCCTTGCGTTTGAGATATCTCATCTTGAGGGGGGCTTCACGCTT
>JAUNOA010000089.1 GCA_030531245.1 Lachnospiraceae bacterium | reverse complement strand
AAGGTCAACGCACAGTAGAGGCGGTAAACATCCCTCCTCTACTGTGCCTTTTATCTCCAGATTTTGTATAAAAATTGTAGACAAACTGTAGACAACGTGCAAACCCCCTTGATTTTATTAGCTTTTTTTGGCCCGAAATAATTCGAGTCCCGTCTGTCGCTCTCAGCTTACAGAAACCTGAAAGGGTTTCTTTTTTTTTGTATTTTAACAATCTGTAGACAATTGAAGTTTGTTGTAACAATATAATTTTTCTTCATCATTTAGAGTATCTTGATAAATACTAATATTTTTCGTATGATTCCACTATAATCAGATTACAAACAGTTTGTAATAGAGATATGGGGTAAAATATATGAATGTTTTAGCTTTTGGAGCTCATCCTGATGATATTGAAGTAAGACGTGCAGGAACCCTTGCAAAGTATAGTAAATACGGACACAAGGTATTCATTGTTACATCTACAAATGGCAATATTGGTTCAGCCACATTGCCAAAAGATGAAATCGCGGAAATCAGAAAAGCTGAGGCTGCAAAATCCGCTGCGCTTATTGGCGCAGAATATATATGCCTTGATTATGATGACGAAATGTTTTTTGAGGAACCGCGAAAAACCAGACTTGAATTTATCAATATTGTCAGGTACTGCAAGGCTGATGTAATCTTTTCGATGAATCCGGCTGATTCCAATCCTGATCATGTACTTACCTCAAGGATTGTAGATGATATTGCGGTTATGATACCAATTGCAAAACTTAAAACAGAGTATCCTCCGTATGACGTGATACCATCCATATGGCACATGGAACCCAGCTGCAGTTATAGATTTATTCCTACAGATTATGTTGATATAACTGATACCTTTGAAATCAAGAAGCAGATGCTTGGGTGTATGGAATCTCAGCGCGCATGGATGGCGGCAAACTATGCATCTCTTAGAGATAATGACGAGAAGTTTTTCGATAATATGAGAATTACGGCAGAATTCAGAGGAATGCAGGCACAATGTAAATATGCAGAAGCATTTTCAAGAGCATACGACGGAATGAGAACAAGAATGACAGAACGTGTTCTGCCATAAGCGGGAGGCGGATTATGTATGAATATAGGTCTGCGATAGAAACTACAGAGAACTATGATGTTATCGTGTGCGGTGCCGGAACTGCCGGAATTGCTGCCGCAATTGCGGCTTCCAGAAATGGAGCCAAAACAGTTCTGGTTGAGAAAAACGGAATTCCAGGCGGAACGGCTACCGCAGGGTATGTTAGTCCCTTCATGACATCATATTCACTTGATGGAAAGACTGAAATAATCAAAGGTATCTTCAAGGAAGTCGTTGACAGACTGGTCGAGGTCAACGGCGCTGTAAATCCTTCTCAGACAGGTCCTGATTCGATATACTCAACGGACTATCTTCTGGGCCATACGCATAATACTCCGTTTGATGCAGACAAGTTTGCACTGCTTTCCATGGAAATGATTAACGAAGCGGGTGTAAAGCTCTTATTGCATTCATATATTGTCGATGTAATAAAAGAAGGTAAAAAGGTTAAAGGGATAATAATTGATACACCTTTAGAGAAAAGAGTATTATTTGCTCCTGTTATCATTGACTGCACAGGTGACGGGGTGGTCGCTTTAAGAGCCGGTGCGGAGTACCGATTCGGAAGAGAGTCTGATGGATTAACCCAACCTATGTCTGTATATTTTGCAATAGAAAATGTTGATGACAATGCAGTGTCGGAGTATAAGAAAGCGCACCCGGATAAAAAAGGGTTCCTATATAATGACATAATAGAAAAAGTTAGATTGGAAACGGGCTACGAGTTGCCCAGGGACAGACTTAATCTGTATAAAATGCTTAATCCGGGCGAATGGAAGGTATGTGTTTCACGAGTGTTAAGAAAGAACGGTCTTGTTTCGGAAGATCTTACTGACGCTGAGTTTCAGGGACGCCGGCAGGTTTATGAGATTTATGATTTTATGAAGACATATGTTCCTGGTTTTGAAAATATCAGAATAAAGGCAATTGCGCCTGAAATTGGAAAAAGAGAGACAGTACATATAAAGGGTGAATATACCGTAAAACTGGAAGACCTGACAAAGCCGGAACACTTCTATGACACTATTGCGTTGGGGGCCTACCCTGTTGATATTCACAGTCCTTCAGACAGGCACGGAGGCCCTGTGGCAGATAAAAAAACTACGGCTGATGTATATGAACTTCCGTACAGAATGCTTATTCCTAAAGGCGTTGAAGGGCTTTTGATTGCCGGTAGAATTGCATCCGCAACACATGAAGCAAATGCTGCCATCAGGGTGATGTCAACATGCTTTGCGTTGGGTCAGGCGGCCGGTACGGCTGCAGCATTATCTGTAAAGAGTAATGTAGAACCCGGAAATGTGGATATAGAAGAATTGCGGAGGCAATTGATTAGCGATAATGCGGTATTACGATAATTCAGTCCTGCCTGTCGTTTAACAAAAATAGGAGTGTTGAGCAAACTCAGAGATGGTCCTTTCACATGATGTTTCACATG
>JAUNOA010000045.1 GCA_030531245.1 Lachnospiraceae bacterium | reverse complement strand
ACAATAAATACGGAGGAAAAAGAAATGAAGAAAGTCGTTGCACTTATTCTGGCTGCAATTATGGCACTTTCACTCGCAGCATGCGGTGGACAGGCAGCAGCTCCTGCAGCTGAGGCAGCAGCTGAAGAAGGTGGAAAGAAAGTTCAGAAGATCGGTCTCTGCATGCCTACAAAGGAGCAGACTATCTGGACAATGCAGGGCGAGAGACTTACTGAAGCTCTCGAAAAAGCAGGCTATGAAATCCTTATCGAGTACGCTGAGGATGATTCTGCAAAGCAGAATATGCAGATTGAAAACATGATTACAAAGGGTGTTGACATGCTTATTATCGCAGCGGTTGACTGCGGCGCTCTTACAGAGGTTTGTGAGAAAGCAAAAGCAGAAGGCATCTATGTTATCGCTGATGACAGAGGTATCACAAATACAGAAGCATGCGACTGGTATGTAACATGTGATTACAACAGACTTGCAGAGATGCAGGGCCAGTACATCATCGATGCACTTGATCTTGACAATGCAGAGGGTCCGTTCACAATGGAGATCTTCGCAGGATCACAGGACGATACAAACTCAATCGTATTCTACAACGGACAGATGAGCAAGCTTCAGCCGTATGTTGATTCAGGCAAGATCATTATCAAGTCAGGTCAGAACGGTGCTGCTGAGTGTGCTATCCAGTCTTGGGACAGTGCAAAGGCACAGTCACGTATGGATAACCTTCTTTCAGGCTTCTATTCAGACGAGCCGCTTGATGTCTGCCTTTCAACAGCAGACTGCCTTGCAATCGGATGTATCTCTTCTCTTGAGTCAATGGGTTACGGTACAGATGAGAAGCCGTTCCCGATCATAACAGGTCAGGATGCAGAGCTTGCAGCAATCAAGAATATCGTAGCAGGAAAGCAGACAATGACAGTTTTCATCGATGCTACACTGCTTGCAGAGCGTATGGTAGAACTTGTTGCAGCAATCAACGAGGGCAAAGAGCTTACACCTGACGGTGAATTCGATAACAATGTTAAGAAAGTTCCGGCTCTTTACTACGATCCGTTCGTAATTGACAAGGATAATGTTGATCACCTTATCGATGTAGGATTCTACACAAAGGAAGAAGTTTACGGCTGATAAATCGGCTATTATGTAATTCCGGCAGCTTCTGCTGACGGACTGCAGAGCAGCGGTGTGCAATATGATGCATACCGCTGCTTTTATATGATAGTAAATTGCGTCCTATCAGATAGAAAGCGTTTCGCGGGATGCGCACTCGCGCGTAAGGGAGGAAAGGAAATACAGTTCCATACTCCTTTTGTCCGTTATATGTGGTAAAATAATAAAAAATTATTTGATTTACTCGAGAGGTGACACGATATGCCGGGTAACAGACCAATAGGTAGAAAAACAACAAACTCCGGTTCCGGAAAAGTATTTAAAAGAGGCAGCGGACTCAATCTGGGAGGCAGCGTCGGCAATGGAGGAGGATATTCGGGAAGACCGGGAATGGGAAGCGGCAGCACGGGAGGAACTTTCCGGGGAAGCTCATCAGGAGGCAGTTCCGGTGGATATGGCGGTGGCTTTTTCGGCGGCGGAGTCCGGGGACCGCGCGGCGGTATAGGATGTCTGACAGTAATAATCATTGCTGTTGTAGTTATATTTCTGCTGGTAAAATGCGGATCGGGTCTGTTCTCTTCCTTTGAAGGTAATCCGGATAACTATACTGACAGTACATCATATGACAGCAGCTACGGGAGTGATGCAGAGAGCAGCTACAATACAACAGACAGCGGCTACGGAAGCCTTTATCAGATGTTTGGCGGCAGTTCGGCATCGGGAGGAAGCTTCAGCGCTTATGAAACAAGCGGACTCAGCAATAACAGCGGCAGGCTTGATACAACGGTTGCATCGGGAACCCGTGAAAAATATACACAGCTTAAAGGCAACGGAAAAGATTCTGTAACCGTAATGATCTATATGTGCGGTGCGGATCTTGAGTCGCAAAATGCCGCAGCAACACATGACATCCAGGAAATGCTCGGCGCAAAGGATACCGATAATATAAACCTCCTTATTTATACAGGCGGATCAAAACGCTGGCAGAACAATGTCGTATCAAGTTCGACCAATCAGGTTTATAAAATCGAGTCCGGAGAAATAAAACCCGTCATCGAAAACGCAGGAAAAGGTGCGATGACCGATCCGGATACACTTGTAGAGTATATCAAGTGGGCGGCAAAAAATTACCCTGCAGACAGATATGAGCTGATTTTCTGGGATCACGGCAGCGGTTCGGTCGGAGGATACGGATATGATGAAAAGAATCCGACGGCCGGTTCCATGACGCTTGCCCAGATAAACGATGCGCTTGACAAAGCCGGTGTTAAGTTTGATTTTATCGGTTTTGATGCATGCCTTATGGCTACTCTGGAAAACGGTCTGATGTTAAGTCAGTATGCGGATTACATGATCGCTTCGGAAGAGACCGAGCCGGCAGACGGATGGTATTATACAGACTGGCTGACACAGCTTTCGCAGAACACATCGACCCCGACAATCGAGATCGGCAGGAGTATCGCGGATACATATTATAAGGCAAATCAGAAATACAGTGCTTATTCGGGAATAACGCTTTCAATGGTAGACCTTGCTGAACTGCAGACTACTGTTCCGGTGACCTTTGCGGATTTTTCAAAATCGATTTCGGGACTTATTGATAATGACGAGTACAAGACCGTATCGAATGCCAGAAGCAAGACGAAAGAGTTTGCCGCATCGAGCAAGATTGATCAGGTCGACCTTGTAAATCTTGCGGACAATCTTAACAATGATGAGGCAAAGGAACTGATAGAGACCATTCAGTCGGCGGTCAAGTACAATATCACGTCATCCAATATGGCGACAGCATACGGTTTGTCTGTTTATTTCCCATATCGAAAGCTCAGCAACGTCGATGAGATGACTGAGACCTACGAAGCGATAGGTCTGTCGGAAGATTACACCAAATGCATTACTGATTTTGCCAGTCAGCAGACAGCAGGTCAGATTGGCGGCGGCGGAAGTCTGAATCCTTACGGGTCACTGTTCGGAGGTCAGACCGGCGGATCACTGTTCGGCTATGATTACAGCGGAAACGGAAGCAGCGGTTCGTATGATACAAGCAATTACTCCGGATCGATGACATCAGAGCTTCTTATGCAGCTGCTCTCGTCGGCATTATCCGGACAATACAGCGGAATCAGTTCGCTTGCCTCAGGCAATATGCAGTATATGGATGCCGACAGACTGCAGAAAAATGCAGATTATGTCATGGAGAATTCCATAGATCCGACGAAGATTGTCTGGACGAAAAATGCCGAAGGACAGGCCGTGCTCGGACTTACGGAAAAGGAATGGGCACTTATAGACACTCTGCATCTGAATGTTCTGTATGATGACGGAACGGGATATATCGATCTGGGCCTTGATACGGTCTATGAATGGGATGATGACGGAAATCTCCTCGGGACCTATGACAGAAGCTGGCTTGCAGTCGACGGTCAGCCGGTCGCATATTATCATGTCAGCACAGAAGGCAGTGAAGAGGATTATACGATCAAGGGATATATACCTGCATTTGTCAACGGAGAAAGAGCGAACTTGCTTGTGATTTTTGACAGCGAGAAACCGGATGGCTATATTTACGGTGTCCAGAGGGTATACGATCATGGAGAAACCGATACCGAAGCCAAGATGTATGACTTAAAGAACGGAGATAAAATCGATTTTGTATGCGATTATTACAGCTATGAGGGAGATTTTGAAAACAATTACTATCTGGGAGATCAGATGACGGTTTCCGGAACACCTGTACTGAGCAATGTCACCGTAGGTGCAAAAGCAAATGCAGCTTACAGGCTGACGGATATATATGATCAGAAATACTGGACACCGGTTATCACATGGTAGGATATTTCATTATATATATATATATATACGAAAGGAATATTTTATAAGAAAGCCGGAAAATCAGAAGCGGCACGTCATCGGGCGTGCCGCTTCTGGTTTTATCTGATAGAAAATTGCGTTCTATCAGATAAAAATGCTCCGCGGGATGCACACTCGCGCGAAAGGAAATATGTTGCAGAAGCAACCGCGCTCGGCGCGGGCATATCGCAAGCGATATGCTTTGTTACGGTTCAAGATTGAAGATGCTGGCGATAGTGAGTCTTATAAATGCCGAAAGCTGCGGATTGCTGCTCAGCTTTTTCAGCAATTCTGTTTTATCCTTCAGACTGAGCTGAGTAAGTTCGGTGATGGTTTTTGCCCCGCTTGAAAGCAGTATATCGAAAAGCTCTTCAGTGAAAGAAAGACGAGTCTTTTCATCCATATTGAGAAGAATATCATCGAGAACATGCTCAAATTTACGGCTGCTGGGACTGAGCGTTTTTGTTTTGATAAATTTCGGACCCATAACTTCCCAGTAGAAGCCGTCATGTGCCATAGGACCTTTGATATCGGATTTAACTATGACGCGCCGGCCTGCAAGTTTAAGCAGAAGACCTATTGTCGAATAATCGGAAATGACAGTAACCAACCGGTTTCTCATTTCCCGGTAGTTTTCGGAACTGAAAAACTCATCCCGGAATCCGGGCCCGTCGAAGCTTACTGCGGTTGTAATACGGTCACGTATGTCCTTGTCACTGTTTACGGCACTGAAAAGAGACAGATTGCCGCCTTTTGAGTGACCGCAGACATATATCTTCGGTGCATTGCTGGCAGTGACCGCTTTGCTCAGGTATTTAACGGCATCCTTATGGGCAGCTATTTCGCTGCTGGAAGCCAGTCTGAAATCTTCCTTCCATCCGATAAGAGTATCATCAGTTCCCTGAAATACGATACAAAGGAATCTGCCCGGACATTCAATCGAAAGACCGCAGAACTGCTCTGATTTTGCCGTTTTTATTTTATTGATATATCTTTTCAGAAGGAGGTTCTTATATCTTTCCGAAACAGACATTGCTTTAAGAACCGGAAGGACAAATCCGGACTGAAGAACTCCGAGACTTTTTCTGTTTTCGGAATGTGTCTCGAAATAGCGTTCCGCAGCTTCTTTGAGCGTAATTCCGACATCGGTTTTTTCTATGATTCCGGTATAATTTGCGGCCACGATCTGAGAAAAAATAAAGATATCGACTTCGTTTATCGGAGCATCCTCAAAACTAAGATCTCCTCTCCAGGAAATATAATCAACAGCGTTTCCCATAGTATTCCTCCGTTAATGACAATAACGATAAAACGATTATATCAAATTAAAATCACATATGATAGAATTATATTAACGATACGCTGCTGGCGTAAAATGAAGAATTCAGGAGGACGGTATGAATTATAAGAACAAATATATCGGTAACGAAGATCAGCTCATGACGGTTTCGGAGAGCGTTCTCTGTCAGGGGAGACAAAAGGGAGTCAAGACTATACACATCGAGAACGGCGGAAATTTAAGTGTTACTATTTTACCGGACAGAGGCATGGATATTTATCAGATTCGTTATAAAGGAAAGAATCTTAATTACATAGCACCAAGCGGTGTCGTAGCTCCGGAATACTATGATGCACGTGGGCTCGAGTGGCTGAGAAACTTTTATGTAGGTTTCCTGACAACGATAGGACTTCAGCATTTCGGAGGCCCGAGAGTGGTGAACGGAGAAGAGAAAGGTCTTCACGGAAGGGCTGCCAACGCACCCGCAGAGGATGTCCGCATCACGAGGGGAATCGAGAAGGGCGTTCCTACAGTTACCGTTGAGGGAACAATGCGTGAAGCGATGATTTTTGGAGAGAACCTGAGACTGCACAGATCAATCAAGTTCTTTTATGAGCAGGACAGAATGGAAGTAACGGACACTGTTGAGAACTATGGATTTACGAAACAGCAGTATGTACTCGGATATCATATCAATTACGGATGGCCGCTTCTTGACGAAAATACAAAGGTTGAGGTTAAGAGCAGCTTCATGAAGCCGAGAAACGACTATGCCGCACAGTTCCCGGGATCCGAGAAGAAGGTTCCGTCTCCTGCAAACAGCTTCCCGGAGCGTTGCTACATTTATGATATGAAGGGCGACAAAAAGGGAATGACAGGATACTCTATCCGGAATTCAAAGAAGGGTCTGGGCGTTGATGTCAGCTTCAATTCAAAAGATTTCCCGAAGTTCTGTCAGTGGCAGTATTTCCAGAGCGGACAGTATGTAATGGGACTTGAGCCTCTTTGCTGTGAGATGGACGGACCGCTGGTAGGAGAAAAGGATGCACCGTGTCCGGTTCTTAATGCGGGAGCGAAACGAGAGTATAAGATTTGCTTCGACTTTGTAAGTAAATAAAAAAGTATTGATAAAAAACCTGCGGTTTTGATATTCCGGCCGCAGGGTTTAATGTAAGACAAGACCCCGGTACAGAATACATTTTTAAGCGTAGATTATTGAGTTTTTCAGTCTGTTGATTTATGAAAGAAATACGCAGTTATGTCGGTTGAGGCAGCATATCGCCTGTATGCCGGGAAGTATGAAGAAGAATCCATAAATCAGGAGAATCTGATCAGGAGAGGAAAAATGTACCAGCAGATAGGATGCAGAATCAAAGCAGCTTTTTTTATAATGGTGATTGCGGCATTGCTGATTGCAGGTTCAGTGACTGCGTTCGGAGGCGAATCCGGAAAGGCAGACAGTCTGGAGGATGTAATAAAAGAACCCATCGGTGAAATGATGGGCTCAACCTATGAGATGTCAGCAATAGAAAACGGCACGCTGCCTGCAGATGTTCAGATGGAGTTTTATAATGCAGAGGTGGATGCGGTACAGGCGCTGCGCGACGGAAAAGTAGGCAGTTATATAAACTGCAGGATATACGCACAGCCTTTCATTGATGAGTTTGATGATCTTATCATTTTCCCGGAATCCCTGGCTGTCATGGAGTATGCCTTCGGTTTTCAGAAGGGCTCTTTGCTTCGTGATGAATTCAATGATGCCATGAAGGAGATGAAGGAAAGCGGTGAGGAGCAGGCGTTATATGATAAATGGCTGAACGGCGATTCGGGAGAAACGCACTGTATAGAGCAGGACTGGACCGGGGAGAAAGGTACACTTGAGTACTGGCTGAATGTAGGTACTCCTCCTATGGCATACATTTCCGAAGGCGGAAAGATTGAAGGGCTTGCCATTGACTACGTCCTGACGGCCTGTCGTATAATGGGATACAATGTCAACATTACCGAGTGCAGCTTTTCCGGTCTTATTCCGGCGCTTCAGTCCGACAGAGCGGACATTGCGGGAAGATCCATGGCGGTTACCGAAGAAAGAAAAAAGTCCATAGACTTCAGTGATACATTTGTATCGGCAGATGTTGTGCTTCTGGTCAGAAAGGACTCTGTTTCGGATGCAGTCCTTGCAAAGGCAGGTGCGGGAAATGCAGATGGGGAAGCGAAGGAGGGATTCCTGGAATCCATAAAGGAGGATTTCAGAAAAACCTTTATAGAAGAAAATCGATGGGGACTTTTTGCAAGCGGAATCGGGGTAACACTTTTGATTACTTTGTGTTCGGGAATTATCGGAACATTATTCGGTCTTCTGTGGTATCTTCTTTATTCGAGAAATATAAAATGGGTTAATGTCATCATAATGACTGTAAACAGGTGGATATCCGGAATCCCTGCGGTAGTCATCCTGATGATCATGTATTATATTGTTTTTTCTCTGAGTTCGTTAGATGCTATCGGTATCGCTGTTATTACATTTGCAATACTGTTCGGAATCGGTGTATTCGGGCTTCTGGAAGCAGGCGTAGAAGCTATCGGAAAAGGTCAGGTGGAAAGTGCCGTTGACCTTGGATTCACTCAGACCCAGACATTCTGGAAGATACTCCTTCCCCAGGCGGCGCTATATGCTTTGCCGCTATACCGGGCGAAGGTGGTGGAGCATCTTAAATCAACGGCAATAGTAGGATATATTGCAATTATGGACCTTACCAAGGTTTGCGATATGGTTCGCAGCCGGACGTTTGAAGCATTCTTTCCGCTGATTGCGACTGCAGTTCTTTATTATTTACTGGGACGTCTGCTGGATGCAATTCTGAGCGGAATAGAGAAAATGCTGAAAAGTGAAAACAGGGAGAGCAGGATTATGAGGGGAGTAAAACAGGATGATTAAACTGGAACATGTTCAGAAAACCTATCCGGACGGAGGACAGGTACTTAAGGATGTGAATGCTGTTATTAATAAAGGCGATGTAATCGCACTCATTGGTCCCTCAGGAACAGGAAAATCCACGCTGCTTCGATGTATAAACATGCTGGATGCACCGACAGGAGGAAAAATTTTCCTGGACGGAGATGAGATAACGGCAGAAGGATATCCCATGGAAAACGTTCATAAAAAGGTCTGCATGGTTTTTCAGTCATATAACCTTTTTGAACATTTGTCGGCTATTGAAAATGTAATGCTTCCCCAGACGGAGGTTCTGAAGAAGGACAGGCAGGAAGCATATGATGTAGGGATGGATCTTTTGGCTGCTGTCGGAATGGGACAGAAAAGCAAATCCTATCCCAAAGCTCTTTCCGGAGGTCAGAAACAAAGAGTGGCTATAGCAAGAACCCTTGCTATGGGACCCGAGATAGTTCTGTTCGATGAACCGACCAGCGCACTGGATCCTGCTTCTGTCGGTGAAGTAAAGGATGTTATTAAAAAGATTGCAAAAAGCGGGGTTACATGTCTTATCGTAACGCATGATATGGAACTGGCCCGTGATATTACCAACAGAGTTTTTTATATGGACCAGGGGATTATCTATGAAGAGGGAACTCCTGAGGAGATATTTGAGAATCCGAAGAAAGAACGGACTATTGAATTTATCAGAAAATTCAAGACAATGGAAGAGAATATCAATGACAGAAAGTTTGATTATCCTGCTTTAATGTCCGGAATCCAGGGGTATTGTACATCCAATCATCTGCCTCTTTCGACTATACTTAGTACACAGCTTCTGTCAGAGGAACTGATTTGTACCATACTGTTTGCTATATTAAAGGACCCGTTCAGAATCCATATGATTTATGAGTATGACAAGACGGAACAACAGATGCGTATTACGGCCGAATACAGCGGTGAAAAGAATAATATTTTCGATTCATTCGATTTTAAGGAATTTGAGGGAGAGGAAATGGAACTGGAGCAGTTCAGAGCTGCCGTGCAGATACTTATGTCAAAGATTGACGGATTTGAGTACAATTATCAGGAAAAAAAAACCTGTCCCAATACTATTACAATAAAGCTGAAAAAGGGTCAGGTTTGATATCAGGATACATATTATATTTAAATACCGCAGGGATGATTTTATATCAGTTCGCGTCTTAATATCTCAGGCATGACGGATGTAAAAATCAGGCGGATCATTTTCTCCGGCTTTTTATGAATCACGTATGCCACAATAATTTGTTCGACGAAGGTATCCACGGCAATTTTTTTTGCTTCTTCACTGTTGATTGCCGGACCCTCGGTAAAAGGCTCAACAAGCGGAAGAATCTCAATTCTCATCTGATTAAGGAAATCCTCCGTTCCCAGCTCGTGTCTGGTAAAATCCAGAAGATGTTTATATCTGGTAAAAAAACCGGCGATACCGTCTCTGACCTCGAAATATTCCCGGCTGCCTACGGCTTTGGACAGCTCTTGATGAATGGTCCATAAACACAGCTCGCGCATGTCGCGGAAATGATAATAGATAGTGTTGCGATGCATATTTGCGGCAAAAGCAACGGAAGAAATATTGATCTGTGTCGGTCGGTCGGAATTCCTGGTCAGATCTATAAGTGCCGCTGCAATATCATATTTTGTGTTTTTTGAGTTTATATTGCTCATAGGAACCTGCCTTATTGTGAAGCTGCTTCATCAGAAGAAGCTTCGTTACCGAGTACATTTACAGCGTCGCCGTCCCCGAATGAAATGACAGCCTCTCTTCCTATGTTGTCAAAAGCATGGACCTCGAGGGACGGAGTGTCAAAATTGAATACTACAAGGGATTCTCCCTCATCGATATAGGATGGCTGAAGATGCTGACCGTTTGTATCTATAGCATAAATGGAGCCGAAATCCACCCCGGACTGGGCGTCATCAACGTAGAATGAAACAAAGCCCGCCGCTGCGTCGGATTCGGTGAATGTAGGTGGAGTATCGTCTACACAGTCTATTGTTTCATAGGCGATTTTGTTCATTCCGTTTTTGTTGGTCAGACTGATTGTAGCGGTGCCGTTTTTGTTGACCGTAGCGGTATATATACCATCACCGCGATCCTGCATTTCAAGCGGTTCAGAATCAAAAGTTACAACCAGACCGTCATTCGGAAAATGAGATTTGATTTTGACATTAATGTCTGCACTTCTGAAATCTCCCGGGTCATTGACCGTTACTTCAAAATCCGGTTTTGTCGTAAAGATGAAGAGCAGGATCCCGTTAATGACAATGAACGGCAGAATCCAGAACAGCAGCAAAGACAGAAAAGAGCCGTCCTTGGGAGACAGTTTTGTTTTTTTTCTCTTGGGACTGGCCATATTCAAATGATCGTATTTTCTATAAGTGTCCATACAGAAATTATATGTCATTATGGGAAAAACCACAAGTTTTTATCAAAGTGCACAATTGGCGCAGAGACTATAGTCACAAGGCCGTCGGTTGCGTGTGTGCGGTCAGAATGATATAATTAGTGAAAAATTAGGATTACGGAGAAAGAAAAGGAATGTTAGATTATATCAATATCAATTGGCAAAGCAGCGTTTGTATACGGACAAAGTCTGCTACGGTTTATTTTGATCCATGGAAACTGGAAGAAGAGTTACATGATGCGGACATTATATGTATCTCACATAATCATTTCGATCATTTTTCCCTTGAGGACATAGATAAGGCGGCAAACAGCAATACCGTTCTGGTGGCACCCGCGTCTATCAGGGCCGATGTGACGGGAGAAACCGTGATTTGTGAGAAAAACTGCAAATTTGCAGAGCCCGGTGAGATAATCAACATCGGAGATGTCACTGTGGAAACGGTTCCGGCATATAATGTCGGGAAAGAGTTCCACAAAAAGGAATACGGCTGGCTGGGGTATATACTTGAAGCAGACGGGATAAGATATTATTTTGCCGGAGATACGGACGTAAATGATGACGTAAAACAGGTAAGATGCGATGTTGCACTGCTTCCGGTAGGAGGATATTATACGATGAAAGCGGACGAGGCAGCGGAACTGACGAATGAAATCGCACCAAAGTATGCTATCCCGATGCATTTCGGCTGTGTGGACAATGCAGGGACAAAAAGTGACGATACAAACTTTGCTAGTAAAATCAATAAAAATACAGAAGTTGTTTTCAAACTGCACAAAACGAGGTAAATATGAAGTATTTAAAAGATCTTATCGCCAGATATCCCGATCTTGCATCCGTTGAAAAAGATATTGAGTCAGCATATACGGTGCTGGAGGAAGCGTATTCAAGAGGAGCAAAGCTGCTTGTCGGTGGAAACGGAGGAAGTGCCGGAGACAGCGAGCATATCGTCGGCGAGCTTATGAAGACCTTTGAAAAGAAGCGCCCGATACCCGCAGATGTGGTTGCTCGTATGGAAGCGCTGGACGCGGAAAGAGGTGCTTTGCTGGGAAAGGAAATCCAGGGAGCTCTCACTGCCATATCCATTACCGGACATACGGCACTAACAACCGCTGTAGGAAATGATGTACGTCCGGAGTTTGGTTTTGCCCAGCAGGTATACGGATACGGAAGAGAAGGAGATGTACTTCTGGCGATTTCAACCAGCGGAAATTCCGAAAATCTCATCAATGCGGCGATAGTTGCGAAGGCAAAAGGCATGAAGGTGGTGCTTTTGTCGGGAAAGACAGGCGGTGAACTAAAAAAGATGGCAGATGTCTCGATTGTTGTTCCCGAAGATGTGACTTACAGGATTCAGGAGCGGCATCTACCCATTTACCATGTCATATGCATGGAACTTGAAGACAGATTTTTTTGATGAACAAACAATTAAACATCATTAAGAAGAGCTTAAAACAGTGTGAAGCATATAGAACTTCACGCTGTTTTCTATTATAATCGTGACATGGGAAAGAAAAATGATAAAACAGCAGAAAAAACCAATGTAATGAGGCTGCTCGAACAGGCCGGGATCAGATACGAGGAATTCACATACGGACCGGAGGTCGGGACGAACGGAGTGGATGTAGCGAATGCACTCGGACAGGACGTGAATCATGTATACAAGACGCTTGTCACGACAGGAAAATCAGGAACACATTATGTTTTTGTCATACCGGTGGCGGATGAACTGGACCTGAAAAAGGCCGCTTCGACTGTCGGAGAAAAGTCTATAGAAATGCTTAAGTCAAAAGAACTTTTGCCGCTTACCGGATATATACACGGGGGATGTTCGCCGATAGGCATGAAGAAGTTTTTCGGTACTACGGTTCATAAAACGGCCAAGGAGCAGGATTATATGATGTTCTCCGGAGGAAAGATCGGATATCAGGTTAAAGTATCACCGGCAGATCTTGAAAAGATGATCCGGCTGAACTATGCAGATCTGACGGTATAAGATATGCGAAACCGTACATAATAGATAGTGTCAAATGACGTATGAAAAACGGAGCAAAATAAAATAGGCTCCGAAGAA
>JAUNOA010000088.1 GCA_030531245.1 Lachnospiraceae bacterium | reverse complement strand
TTCGTAAACCAGATATATCCTCCGCTTCCGCAGTTCCAGATTTTGCAGTCTTCAAGAAGGTATTCTGTGTCGGCATAAGCAAAGGCCCTGACAGTGTAATCTGTCAGATACCCATAGGCATAGCCGCCATTTTCAGGAGATTCCTCACGGGAAAGCGAGTAGACTTTCCTATAGGCTTTCATATCTTCTGTTTCAGATATTAGTTCCCAGTTGAAAGATAATCCATAGCCCAGCCTGAATTCTTTGATGCCTTCACCGACCTCAGCCGGAAGGTTGTAATACACCGTTTCTTCATGGGTCTCCCCGGTTTCAGGGTCAGTAACGGTATAGACCTCCATATATTCCCACTCTGCAATCCAGCTACCGCCAGACTGAAGTGGGCAGGTAACCACCTTGTAGGTCTGGTCTCTATATACATAGACATTGACTCCGGCATTTGAGAAACTTCCCACATTACGCCAGCTTCCGCTGACCTGTCCGGTATAGTCATAACCGTAGAACCTGCTTGTGGAAATATAGCGAGGTTCAACCTCTCCTTCACCTCCGGAAAAGCCTGTGACCTTACCCCACATGACATCGCCTTCGTAATAGTCCTCATACTCCGCGCCCCATTTGATGGTGTGGTCAAAGTGATTGATATCAAGCTGGTCCTCTATGAACTGCAGGGCACGATTTGCCGCAGTCTGATATTTTGCATCGTCAAATACGCCCATAGTCCCCCTCCTAAACGGCATGAAAAAAGCACCCATCATTTCTGACAGATGCTTATCTTCCTATTGTTATCTGTTTTTATTCCTCGTTTCTCATTTGAGAAATCAAATCCACTACGTCTTCTTCAGAATTGATGCCTACCTCTGAGGCAGCACCTTCCATTTCGGTTTGAAATCGGTTCATAGCATAAGCAGCAGAGTTAACAGGCAGAACCTTTTCTATCTTGCTCCATTGCCTGACTACAAACTCAAAATCAAGCTTGTCGATTTCGTTAAATACATAGATTTCCTGCATTTCTGTGAAAGCTTTTTCAAGATTTGCATTGCCTTTCATTCCATCGAAAATCGTGAAGTCCTTGAACTCTTTGTCAGAAAGATCACTTCCTGTTCGGCGTTCTTCTTCCAGACGTTTATAACCAAGCATTCTTTGAAACAATTCCTTGTCTTCCACCAGGTTTTTGATTTCCGGCAATGAAAACATAACGCTTGTATCATACAGATGTTTAGCTACATCAAACAGCATCTCGCGTTCATAATAGAACTCTGCTGCAAAAATCTTGTCTGCAAAAATTCGCTCCAACCGGATAGTTTTGATCATAAAAGGCCGAACTTCAAAATTTTCTCTAAGAATTTTTTGTTGTTCCTTATCAGCAAAGGTGTAAATGACCGGCTCAATTTCAAGTTCTGTAAATGGTTCGCTTACTGTGAAAGAAGTTGCTTCCACCTTAACAAACCCAAATCTCTGAAGAGGATCGTTCTCATCAAAGATTGCATTTGGAACATAGTCATAGACACTTGTGATGCTACCTTTTCTATCTTCTTCAAGTTCCTTTCTTACGGTTCTTGGAAGTGAAGTGTATTTTTTTGATACCCCTTCAAGCCTTTTCTTTGCTTGACTATTGGTGCATCCATCAACAGCTACTGTTAAATCAATATCTTCAGAAAACCTTCTGATGCTTTTCTGAGCTTTATATAAAGCCGTGCCGCCTTTAAAATAGGCAGGGAACTTTTCCTGTTTTTCTGAAAGCTCTTTTAGAAGCAAGCACACATAATAATCTTTCTCCAAAATGTCCTGGCGAATTCCCGTTCCTGACTGAACGCTGTTTAAAAGCGCCATGAATGAATATTTGTCTTCATGCAGTTTCATATCGTTGTTCCTCCCAGCACAATGTCTACCGTTTTTCCAAGTAGGCCTTCATGGTAAAACTTTCTGCAGTAAACAAGAAGTTTATTGATATCAAGATTGTAATCTCGTACCAGACCCCTTATTATTTCTGCAGGACTTGGTGCATCGACAGGATATCTGTCAATATCATTGATAATGTCCAGCAGCTGAAGGTACCTGCAGTTTGCTTTTGTTACTTCAGTGACCGGTTTTCTAACTTCTACATCAACACCTTCAGGCTGAAGCCTTGTATACGCATTTGTTGCAATGCATATTCTTTGGGGCATTTGTGTTGTCAGTCCCATTCTGTTAAATGCAGATGCGCCTGTCTCGTAGCCGATTACTTTATCGCCATCTCGCGTCAGAAGTTTGCAGAACAGTGTTTCATTCCCTGCGGAATAAGCACCAAAGGCTGTTTTTACTTGTTTGCAGTACACGCCTCTGGTAACTCTTCTTACAAGGCCCTGTTTTTCGATTCTGCCCATATTAACATTGACTGCTTTTCGAACATCGTCATCATCAATACCTGTTTGAAAAACCACATGGTCAACGATCATCTGCGTTGTAATTGGTGTATCAGGTTCTTGCCTATCTATAAATGCTGTTATAGCATTTCTGTAGTTTACTGTACCCATAGACGCCTCCTGTGTTATTTCATTAAAATAATTCTCTTATTTTTCGTTAGATATAATAACACAAGTTTAAGGATTTTGCAAGCGCATTTGTTATTTCGCTTTGTGAATTTTTC
>JAUNOA010000087.1 GCA_030531245.1 Lachnospiraceae bacterium | reverse complement strand
TGTTAAGCTTTTCTGTATGAAAAAACTTTTGCCAACATTTACTTTACAGTGTCGAAAGGGTTATCAGTCTTTTATATGAGATTATTTTGTGATAAACTATACTACAGTATATTCGCAAGGAGGATATTATGAATAGAATAAAATCATTATTATTTGTAATAGCTGTTTTTTCAGTAACAATTTGTATGGCATTTCCGGCATTTGCCAGTAAAGCTATTAAATCACTTACACTCAGTGTTCAATACTCGGAGTATGAGCAGGAAGACCCGGATGATGACAGTGGTATCAAAATCACAGTTTCGGGTCAGTGCTTCGTACAATCGTATGATGTAACCAATCAGCAGCAGGTTTCGGAACAGGGCGCAAAGCCTGAGATGGTAATTACCCTGGAGGCAAATGAGGACTATTATTTCAGTATTACCAAGGCCAGCCAGATGCAGTTCAACGGGTGTACATACAAATCTGCAAAGAGGCAGGATTCTTCGTCTCTGCTCGTTGTAACAGTAACAGTAGATCAGGTAAAGTACACAATAGGCGATATTGAGGAAATCAAGCTTGCAGAGGATGGAAGAGCTATGTGGGAGCATGTTGACAAAGCGTCTTCCTATGAGGTTCGTGTATTCAGAAATGACCGTTTCATCGCATCTGAAGTTGTAACCAGTGAAGCGTTTAGTCTTGCACAGTACCTTACAAGAGCCGGTGATTACAAGATAAGAGCCAGAGGAATTCATCATATAGATGCAAATGTCAGAGGAGACTGGGTTGAATCAAATGATATAATCATTTCCGAGGAGCAGGCCACAATCAACCGTGAGGCTCTGGCAGCAGCAGAAAGTGCCGGAGAGTGGATTCAGGATGCGAAGGGATGGAGATTCAAACTTCCTGACGGAACATTCGTAACATGTGCATGGAGAAAGATCAATAACGAGTGGTATTATTTCGGAGCTGATACATATATGCAGGTCGGTTGGGTTCAGTATGACGGATCATGGTATTACATGGATACGAC
The DNA here is from genome assembly GCA_030531245.1 of Lachnospiraceae bacterium. Classification (GTDB taxonomy): domain Bacteria; phylum Bacillota; class Clostridia; order Lachnospirales; family Lachnospiraceae; genus Darwinimomas. The sequence continues at coordinate 1,667 of JAUNOA010000087.1, read as the reverse complement.
ACTGGGTTCAATGTGGTATAACAGAAAATCTCCCGAAGGATTTGAAATAGGCATCGATGGAAAGGCAAAAAGATGAGTCGAGTATATAACTTCAGTGCCGGACCTGCAGTACTTCCCGAGGAAGTGCTCAGAGAAGCGGCCGAAGAAATGATGGATTATCGTGGCTGCGGAATGTCGGTCATGGAGATGAGCCATCGTTCAAAAATGTTTCAGAATATTATAGATGAGGCCGAGGCTGATATCAGACAGCTGCTTTGTATTCCGGACGGATACAAGGTTCTGTTTCTGCAGGGCGGGGCAAGCACACAGTTCGCCATGGTTCCGATGAACCTTATGAAAAACCGCGTTGCGGATTATATTATCACGGGGCAGTGGGCCAAGAAGGCATGGAAGGAAGCTTCTATATACGGAAGAGCCAATGCAGTTGCAAGCAGTGAGGACAGGACTTTTTCCTATATTCCGGATTGCTCGGACCTTCCTATAGATGCCGATGCGGATTATGTATATATTTGCGAGAACAATACCATTTACGGAACCAAGTATCATACACTTCCGAATACAAAGGGCAAGCTGCTGGTAGCAGATCAGTCTTCGTGCTTCTTATCAGAACCGGTGGATGTAAGCAAATACGGCATGATTTACGGCGGAGTACAGAAAAACGTCGGCCCTGCAGGTGTAGTCATCGCAATCATTCGTGAGGATCTGATTACGGATGATGTGCTTGAGGGTACACCTACCATGCTCAGGTATAAGATACATTCGGATGCAGGTTCACTTTATAATACACCTCCTTGTTATGGTATTTATATCTGCGGAAAGGTTTTCAAGTGGCTTAAAAAGATGGGCGGACTTGAAGTCATGAAGCAGCGCAATGAAGAAAAGGCAAAAATCCTTTATGATTACCTGGATCAGTCAAGTATGTTCAGGGGTACTGTCCAAGAGGACTCAAGATCACTTATGAACATTCCTTTCATCACAGGTGATGAGAATCTGGATGCCGAGTTCGTCAAGTCGGCAAAGGAAGCGGGACTTGAGAATCTTAAAGGGCACCGCACGGTAGGGGGAATGCGCGCAAGCATTTACAATGCCATGCCTAAAGAGGGTGTCGAGACACTCGTTAAATTCATGAAGGAGTTTGAAAAGGAACATGAAAGATAGAAAGATACTGTGCCTTAATTCCATAGCCAAAGTTGGACTCGACAGATTTCGCAGCGGTTATACATTCACAGAGGATCTACAGGAGGCACAGGGTATACTGGTAAGAAGCACAGACATGAAGGATTATGAATTTCCGAAGTGTCTGAGAGCTATAGCGCGTGCAGGCGCAGGTGTCAACAATATCCCGCTCGAGGAATGTGCGGAAAAGGGTATAGTTGTATTCAACACACCCGGAGCCAATGCAAACGGAGTCAAGGAACTTGTTGTCGCAGGTCTTATGCTTGCGAGCCGTGACATTGCCGGAGGTATAGAGTGGATCAGAGAAAATGCTGACGACCCATCGGTCACAAAAGATGCCGAAAAAGCAAAAAAGGCATTTGCCGGAACAGAGATAAAGGGCAAGAAGCTCGGAGTCATAGGACTGGGTGCGATAGGAGTAATGGTAGCCAATACCGCATGGCAGCTGGGGATGGATGTTTACGGATATGATCCGTATATTTCGGTTGGAG
>JAUNOA010000044.1 GCA_030531245.1 Lachnospiraceae bacterium | reverse complement strand
TATCATTTTGATATGAAAGTCTTTTTATCGTCATCTTAACTTAATGACATTGCCATAAAGGTGCTTTTCCAAAACAAGAGGCGACAACCGGATTTGAACCGGTGATCAGGGTGTTGCAGACCCACGCCTTACCACTTGGCTATGTCGCCACATCGCATCAGGCCAAGCTTACACTCGGATTTCATGCAAACACTCTATCTTTGTCCTGCTGTGTCGATGCTTCATTTCCGTAAAAAAGCAATGCTGCTTTTCACGGACATCTGCTCCCAAAAGAGCAATGGAGGATCGGGGACTCGAACCCGGGACCGACCGGTTATGAGCCGGTTGCTCTAACCAACTGAGCTAATCCTCCGAAAAAACCTCCTTGGATTGTGATCCTTGTGACCACGATGACGCCAACGAGATTTGAACTCGTGTTACCGCCGTGAAAGGGCGATGTCTTAACCGCTTGACCATGGCGCCGCGTCAAATCAAAGCTTAGCTATAATAACATCATAATACGCATCTTGTCAAGGCATTTTGATTATAAAACCCCGACAAGATACGCATATTTCGTCAATGCTTAATAAAATGCTCTTCTCTCAATATAAGTCTGTCTGATTTGTCATACTTTGGCTGGAACATACCGGAAAGCTTACGCCCGAATGAGGGATTCTCGGCAGCATCTGCAGCTTCCTCGATAAGTGAAACTGCATTTTCTCTTGTAAGTAGAATACCTTCTTCTTCCATTATTTCTATACGTTCATAAAGTGCCAGCTTGCTTTTTCCTGAAATCGAGCAATCAATGCTCTCTGCATACTCCTGGGCATAATTGGCGAAATCATCGATGTCCATCTCTTCCTGGGACATTTTTTTCTCAAGTGCAATCTCCTGCGTGGTTTTGATCGTATCTTCTGCCGACGGTTTCTCCTGAACAACCTTTTTCGGCGTTGTCTCTGATTCACGTGTTTCCTTATCCACATGGAACAGGTTTGCCAGTTCAGGGTATGTGCTCAGCAGTTTTCTTACCTGCATCGGATTATCAATCAGAATCACCACTCTCTGTTCCGGTTCTTCTCTGATAAGCTCGATGATTTCCTCAATAGTGTCATATGACAGATCGCCTGCCTGCTCAACTATGAGATCCTTCTGTGCAAGCTTCTCTCTTACCTTCAGTACTCCCGTTATGTTAAGTTTTTCCGCTTTTATTTTTGCAACTTTGTTCTGAGAACCGGTATGCTCATGCATGAGTTTAAGCAGTTTGATACTGGCCTCAACCCCGTCTTCATCGGATTTTCTCTCAACTATGAAATTAACTGTATATACTGTCATCCCATCATCCCCTGTTCGTTCCGTTCCGGTTTCTTCCGCGATCCGTTCGGATTCTCTGACCTCTGCAGGACTCTCGGGCTCATTGTATGCCGGTATATGCTCATGCCTGATTTCTTCCTCGGCTTCTGCTTCAGGTTCTCCATATACCGCTGCCGGCCCAAGCTCCTTCTGATGGATCTCAGTCTCCGGATTTATCTCTTCCTCAACAGTAACCGTTTCCGGTTTTTCAACCTGATATGCATCCGCATCCGGGTCATACTGCTCCGGCTCTTCATTTATCGGACGCTGGTATATCTCACGTCTTTCAAGAAGCTTATGCTGATCCTCCGTAAGCGGAACTCCAATCCTGTTGACTTTAAGGTCAATGGCCCTGTCAACGTATTTGCCGATTCCGAACATAAGCATGATCTGATCACATATATTCACGGCATCCTGTTCACGGCCTGCATCGTAATATCTCTCTGCAAGTTCGTACATCCAATGTTCGTCAAGATCATCCCTTGTATACTGCTCCAGTGAATTGATCAGCTGGTCTGCCGGTGCCCCCTTTGCCTTTAATATCATATATCTTAAAATATGCTGTCTGGAGTCATCCGGTGCAATATCATAAAACTGTCTGTAGTATGCTTCTGCCTCTTCGAGATTATCATCGGCAAGCGCAAGCATAGCGAGCTTATATAAAAGCCTCTTTCCTACAGGTGCTCTCTCATAAGCCAGCTTCAGAATTTCCTTGGCCTCGGCATAATCCCTGTTCTTCTCATAAATCTCGGAAACCAGTGTAAGGAGATTAACACTGCTCACACGTCTCCAGTCAATAGTATCCGCCATTGCCATAGCGGATCTATAGTCTCCGTTTTTTGTCAGTTTTTTTATCTGTTCTATTTTGATATTAAACTCGTATTTATCCATCAGAGTTCAGTTCTCCCCTCCAGTGCTCTAAGCAGTGTTACTTCATCTATGTTTTCCAAATCACCTCCGACCGGAACTCCGCTTGCTATTCTGCTCACTTTGATTCCAGTCGGCTTAACAAGTTTTGCGATATACATCGCTGTCGTCTCGCCCTCCAGACTTGCGTTTGTAGCAATGATTACTTCGTCCACATCCTTCTGCAGCCGGATTATGAGTTCTTTTATCTTTATATCAGACGGCCCGACACCAAGCATAGGAGATATTGCTCCGTGCAGTACATGATATACTCCGTCATATTTTCCTGTTTTCTCATAAGCCGCAAGATCTCTTGTATTTTCCACCACCATGATCTGTCTGTGATTTCTCTTCTCACTTCTGCATATCGGGCAGAGATCTTCATCCGTAAGCGTAAAGCATTCTTTGCAGTAATGCACATTCTTTTTTGCCCCGGTGATGGCATCTGCAAGCGCATCAACCTGTTCATCCGACATATTTATGATATGAAATGCCAGTCTCTGAGCGGATTTATTGCCTATACCCGGCAGAGAAGACAAGGACTCTATGAGCTTATTTATATGACTGCTATAATAATCCATTTAATCCGTTCAAACCACCCATCATCTTTGCATTCTCACCGTCCACCTGGTGAAGCGCATCATTTACTGCTGCCATGATCATATCCTGAAGCATCTCAACATCTTCCGGGTCAACAGCCTCTTTTGCTATCTCGATATTTTTGAGTTCTTTCCTGCCGCTGACTGTAACACTGACAGCACCGCCTCCCGAAGTGGCTTTGAACTCTTTCGTCTCAAGTTCCTGAGCCTGCTGCTGCATCTGTGCCTGCATCTTCTGTGCCTGCTTCATGAGATTGTTCATGTTCATTCCCGACATGCCTCCCATATATCCGCCATGTTTTGCCATCGTTCTACCCCTCGATTTCTATTTCCATTTTTACAAGCTTATTCAGTTCTTCTTCTGTCACGTATTTTGAGTCCGGTATTGCATCGGTTTTCAGTCTTGCCCTGAATGTAAATTCTTTTCCGAACTTTTCATTTGCTGCCCTCTTAAGTTCCTCGATTGCGCTGTCGCGATATGACATGTTGTAGACTTCGGATTTATCAAAATCTATGAACATTATATCATCGTCACCTGCCTCGACTTTTGTGCCCCTCATCAGAACTTTTTTCGGTCCCGGCAGCATTTCAACTATATCCTCCCAGCTGGCTTTAAGCATCATAAGGTCCTCATATTTCGCTTTTGAAAGCCTGATTACCTGAGGGCCGGCAGGCCTTGGATTAACCTTTTTTATTATCGTATGCGGCTGATCATTAATTGCGAAATTCCCGCTTTTAAGCTTTTCCTCAAGCTCGGATATGCGGGCAAGGACTCCCTCCATATCAGTTTCTGCCTGCGGTGTCATAAGTCTGATAAGTGCCAGTTCCAAAAGCACTCTCTTTTGCCCTGAATAACGCATTTTGTTGATCAGTTCGGCAATCTGTCTTATATATCTCATAAGACCGTCTTTGGCTGCACCGTTCGCACACTCTCTCATAGTCTCAAGATTATCTTTTGAAGCATCTATAAGTCCTGATGCATCCTCCGCTGTCCTGATGACAAGCAGATTACGCAAGAACCACAAGAAATCTGTTGCGAACTGTGACAGTTCTTTGCCTTCATTAACTGCATCCTCAACGATTCGGAGTGCGGCTGCCGTATCTTTTCCGGACAATGCCTTGTAAAGATCCGCAAAGGTTCCTATATCCGCCGCACCAAGTGCCTCAAGCACACGGTCATAAGTAATGTCCTCATTTGGATGAAATGCCACACATTCATCCAACAGGCTCAATGCATCCCTCATTGCTCCGTCAGCGGTTTTTGCAATGTAAAACAGAGCCTTGTCCTCAATTTTTATCTCTTCGGCCTGAGTGAGTTCCCTGAGCCTGCCTACTATGGTCTCAACCGGGATTCTTTTGAAATCATATCTCTGACATCTGGAAAGCACCGTTACCGGAATCTTATATACTTCCGTTGTCGCAAGTATATAAATGACATACTCCGGCGGCTCCTCAAGCGTTTTTAGAAGTGCATTGAAAGCTCCCGGAGAGAGCATATGCACCTCATCGATTATAAATACCTTGTATTTCCCCTGAGTCGGAGGATACTGAACCTGCTCCCTGATATCGCGGATATTGTCGACTCCGTTGTTTGAAGCGGCATCTATTTCCATGACATTCATAGAGCTTTCATTTAGAATACTCTCACATAATTCGCACTTATTGCAGGGATTTCCATCGGATGCTGCATTCGGGCAATTAACAGCGCGGGCGAAGATTTTCGCAACACTGGTTTTTCCGGTGCCTCTTGTACCACAAAACAGATAGGCATGACCTATCCTCCCTGAAACAATCTGATTTTTCAGCGTAGTTATAACGGCATCCTGTCCTTTGACTTCATCAAATGTTTTAGGACGCCATTTTCTGTAAAGTGCCTGATACATATTTTTATTTTAACATAATGAAGCGTTTTTTCAAAGTATCGCATCAACCCTTTTTCCCCGGAGAAAGAGATTTGACCGATACTGCAACAAGCAATATCCCCACAGCCAGCTGAACCAATGTTCCTGCTGTGAACCATACTCCGGAATCTAACCCGATTGAAGTATTGAACTGAGCTGCCAGATCCGCAATAAAATACCGGTTTCCTGTCATCGCATTAATCGACGAATAAAATGTCACTGCAGGATTTGCAAGCAGCAAATAAATCCATTTACCCGCACTCCCGGTAAAATTATACACCAGAATATTGATACCGATTGTTCCTCCGACCAGAACAAGTACAGCGATATATGATACAGCTGTCGCAATCGTGCTTCTCCTGCATATAGAAGATGCACACATACCTATTGCAGCTGTCAGGAAAGACACCGTGATAAATGATATCATAAGCACTATAAAGTCTTTAACCGTAACCCCGCCATACGCAAATACAAGAGCCAGAACCGGAAAAGACGAAACCAGTACTATAATTACATTTGACATGTTCGTAAGAAGCTTACCGATTACTATACGGGCCGGAGTCAGCTTAGTCGTAAGCATAAGGTCAAGAGTCCCTCTTTCTCTTTCGCCGCTGATACTGCCGGATGTCATAGCCGGCATGATAAAAAGTACCATGGCGAATTCTATGGTTGCTACATACTTAAAGATAGTAAGAAATTCGGCATAATTGATCTGAGCATCACTGCGTGCCTGATTAATGGTCGCCGCCATGCTTGCCAGTGCAAATACTGCAAGTATCAGATTGAATGCCGCCAGGATCAGCGGAAGCCTGATGCTTCTCGCGCTGACTTTCATTTCTCGGTTGTAAACCGGATTAGTAATCATTTCTCATTATCACCTTTTCCTCTGTGTGATCCGTTATCTGCATAAAATAAGACTCGAGGCTTCCCGGCTCACGAACAAACTCTCTCACGGGAATATCTGCTCCTATAAGCTGTTCCAGCAGGGCTGCTTCATCTTCCCTGAACCCGTCAAAATTGACAAGAAACTGATGCCCGTTCTGCGATATCGTCTTCACATGAGGATTGCGTTTCATTATAGCAACGGCATCATTCATCCCGTCCATAATCGTTATCCTGATTGGATTAGAGCTTTCTATTCGTGCCATGATACTTTCCATAGCGCCGGATATGATCATCTGTCCGTTTTCCATGATACCCACATCCGTACACATCTGCGACAGTTCCGAGAGTACATGGGAGCTGACAATTACTGTCTTTCCGGCATCGTGAAGTTCACTTACCAGTTCTTTAAACTCATATCTGGTTCTCGGATCAAGCCCGCTGGTAGGCTCGTCCATGATAAGCAGTCTGGGATCATGAATCAGCGCACGTGCCAGGCAGAGGCGCTGCTGCATTCCTCTGGAAAGGGCATTTACATGAAAATCCATCTTATCCTCGAGCCCGACCTGTGCAATCAGGTTTTCACACCTTTTTCTTGCTACCAGGCCTTCCATCCCGTAAGCTGCTGCGAAAAACTCCATATATTCTCTTACTGTGAGATTTTCATATATGCCGAAGCTGTCCGGTACATATCCTATAAGTTCTTTAACTCTGTCGGGTTCATGTCTTGCATCAATTCCGCTGATAAATACCTCTCCCTCGTCTGCGGAAAGCAGTCCGGATATGATTTTTATTGCAGTGGTTTTTCCGGCTCCGTTCGGTCCTACAAGACCGTACAGACTTCCCTCCCGGACTGACATATCCAGTCCGAGCAATGCGTGATAGTTTCCATATGCTTTTTTCAGATTTCTTATCTCTAACATTTAATAAACCATTCCTACTACACAGATCATAGGCAGGCTTGCAAAATCATCTGCCTGTCCCGAATAATCATAACGTATGGTTATTGTTGCCGAAGGTGACAGGTACTCACTGAGTTCGTTTATACTGTATACGCTTCTTTCAGGATCGACGGCATCATATCCGCCCGTCGAATAATTATAAAATGCGATAGTACCGTCAAAAGCATTTCTGAAGCTGCTTTTATCCGCTCTTTCAATTACAAGATTTTCAGCTTCCATATCCGTCCCCAGCTGATACTCAAGTATACACGGCTGAGCGACCTCCATGGTATTGCTGTAAACGTCATATACTCCCCTGATCACTGCCGGATTCTTAACAAGCACTGACCTGTACAGTTGTTCATCTTTATAACTGTCTACGGAAATGGCGGATGATACAAGAGAAACACCGCTGCCGTTGAGATCCGCGTCAATGATTATCGGTTCATCTTCGCTTTCCCTGAATGCCAGAAGATTCGCATCTGCCGTATAACCCTTCATATAGTAATCACGGTAAAATGCCATCACACTGACTTTTTCTTTATCATCGGTTACGAGATACGCAACCTCCTCGCTCTCCGAAAGAGGAACATTGATGACCTTCTTTTCCGTCAGTTCAATCGTCTCCCCTGCCGGGATATCACCGAGCACAACCATCTTTCCGTAAAACATGAGCACAGCGTCCTTAAGGTCATAGCTGCATTCATTTGTGATGCTTCCGTCAAGCTCGTTGCCGAAAAGGTTCACATAACCGTAGGCACCTTCACCTTCGGCATTATCTCCTGTCTTCTCAAGTTTGAAATACTGCGGAATAAACGCTCCGACTTCTCCGATACCGACTGTCGTTCCTTCCGGAGTATTTGAAATAACCGTGCTGACATCAATCGGATCATTCCAGTCTCCTGAGACCCTTCCGGACGCTTCTTTTGTCTTCACAGGATATGTTTCATATCCCGGAATAATATTAACCTCATAGTTCTTATTGTACGGGTTTCTGAGATTCAGAAAAGAAGTCTCTTTTACCGTATCTTCATCCAGATCTATGATCTTTGCGTAATTGTAAAACGTGTCCCTGAATCTGGTCCTTGCACCCATAACAAAAATTATAAATGTAAAACCGACTGAAAGAATTATGACCCCGATACGATAAAAACCGGAAAGCTCTCTGGATTTAAGAAACAGATACAGTCCGGGTCCGGCCAGAAGAATGAAAGCAATAATCGAGAGTGCATATAATCCCAGCGGTGGAATCCTGCTCATATCACCTGTGCTTACCAGAGTGGATATGGAATCATATTCCGAGTTATCCAATCCGTACAGTTCTCCGACCAGAGCATTCAGTCTCTCATTTCCCATACTTCTTGTAATAAGGTCTGTCGCATATGTCGGATGCTCTGCAGCGAAACCGGTTACATCTGCAAGATCATATGATGCAATAACTATGAGTCCTCCCTCTTTATTGACAGAAGTAAGCAGCGGTGCTCCCTGGTTCTCTGATATGACATTCCCGCCGTGTATGGCGACATCAACTGTATAAAGCTCTGCATATCCGTCCGCTGATTCTGCCTGTAATCCCGGAAGAAGCTCTACCTCTCCGATTTCAGGATCATCATACATATCATCAAGAAGTTCCGGTGCATATCTTCCCAGTGTATCATCCGCTCTTAATCCGGTACCAAGTATCAGTACCCCGCCGTTTCTTACCCATTCCATAAGAGCATGTGACTGATACTCATCAAGATCCCTGATTGTATAGTTTGTGACAATTATTGTATCCAGCATATCAAGGCCCTTGGAATCGGTCGGAAAATTCTCGGTATCAAGAGTAAATGTTCTTGTTCTGATAAGTCCGTAATTAACCGATACATCATCAAGATACGACAGGTTTTCCGGGGTGTCTGAAAGAACCCCTATAAAAAGTTTTGCGTTATTTGTATCTATACCCAGATTAATATCTCTCTCGAGTAATACCTGCTTCAGGCTGTCCTCAAGCTTGATATGAATGCCGGTAGCATATATACCAAGAGGAATGTAGTAGATCTTTTCCGGATTTTCTCCCGCATCCAGGGTGATCTCGTATCTGTATTCACAGATTTTGTCATCCGATTCCCGTGTGTATACTGAAAGAATTCCCTCAAATGGGGCTGCCGTATTGTTTACATACCTGATTTTAAGCGGCAGATATCTGTTCCCTTTGGCATTATCTTCAATTCCAAATCCGACATTAACTTCTACCGGAAGGCTCTCATCTGCAAACGCAATAAGTGGCAACAGTATAACTGCTGCCATCAAAACAATGCTGCCTATGATGTTTTTAATCCGTACTTTCAAAATGCTCTCTGTCTTTATCAAAATCAACCTTCAATGTAACAATAAACTTTGTTCCTGTCAGATCGCTCTCGACATGTATCTGCCCGTCATGCATATCCACTATGCTTTTGGCTATTGCCAGTCCCAGTCCGGTTCCTCCGGTCTGTTTGTTGCGTGACTGCTCTACACGGTAGAACTTCTCAAAAAGATGCGGGATTTCTTCTTCCGGTATAACCTTTCCGTAGTTGATTACAGATACCGTTACCGTCTCCGGAGCAGCATTCAGTTTTACATCTATACGCTTTCCGTCAGCACCATACTTGATTGCGTTATTGATAAGATTATCAAAAAGTCTCGCAAGCAGTTCCCCGTCAGCACTTATCACCGCCGAATTCACATTGCTTGTCAGACTCCACTCAAGTCCCTTTTCTGTGAAATTCGGATAGAACTCATCTATCAGCTGGCTGAGTAGTTTTACAATATCAAGTTTCACTACTTTCATCGCAATCTTTCCGTAGTTCAGCTTCGTGAAACCGAAAAGGTCCTCAATAAGCTTCTGAAGCTTTTTGGATTTGGTATAGGCAATATTTGTATATTGACTTCGCTGCTCCTGCGGAAGATCAGTCTTAAGATTGAGCAATTCCAGATATCCGATAATGGACGTAAGCGGTGTACGCAGATCATGGGCGATATTTGTAATCAGTTCATTTTTTGTTCTCTCGGATTCACGCTCCTTATCCATAAGCGTCTGTATATCACCTGCCATATTGTTGATATGGAGTGCAATTTCGGAAAACTCATTATCCCCTTCGACATTCAGTCTTGTATCCAGTTTGCCCCTGGATATATCTCTGACGGCATCCTTGATTTCATTCAGATAATCGTAGGATTTTTTCTGAAAAAGCCAGAATATTACCGAAAAAAGCACTATGCCTAATAACACAAAAAGCAGAATTACAATGGTCTGCAAAGACGCTGTATTCTGCAATATTGTGTGCCCTGCTATGAACACCGCGATGGTCTCGATTATACAGGTTAGCACCGCGCTTAATATGATATTAAGTATAACTTTATTTCTCAATCTTATATCCTACACCCCATACTGTAGTGATGATCTTTTCAGGCCTGTTGTCCTCATCCATTTTGGCACGCAGTCGACGTATATGCACCATAACAGTATTATTTGCTTCATATACCTTTTCATTCCAGACTTTCTCAAATATATCATCTGTTGAGAACACCTTGCCCGGGTTACTTGCAAGAAGGAATAAAATATCAAATTCTATCGGAGTGAGTTTGACCTCTTCACCGTAAATAATGACTTTGTGGTTTTCTTTATTTATCGTAAGACCGCGGATGGTGATTTCATTCTGCTCGGCATTCTCAACCGAATTCGGATTCAGCTGAGTATAACGTCTGAGCTGGGATTTCACTCTGGCAGCAAGTTCAAGCGGATTGAATGGCTTTGTGACATAATCATCTGCCCCCTGTCCGAGTCCCTTGATCTTATCAATGTCGGCACTTTTGGCACTGAGCATGATAATCGGAACATTTTTCGTCTCACGGATCTTTTCGCACATCTCAAGTCCGTTCATCCCCGGCATCATAATGTCAAGAAGAACCAGATGGATTTCCTCCTTGTCCAGAATGTCCAATCCTTCCTGTGCATTATAGGCTTTGAAGACCTTATATCCGTCACTTACCATATAAATCTCAACAAGGTCAGCTATTTCTTTTTCGTCATCTACAACGAGAATATTGATCTGCTGCATTTTATCCCTCCATAATAAAGAGTTTTAACAATTACACGAAGATTATAACATATTTCTATAAATGACATATTACTTTTAAATGAAGAAAAGTTGACAAAAGTGCTATAATACCTGTATGAAAAAATATATTGCTTTGGCCCTGACCCTGTCGCTCATACTTATGACAGGCTGTGGCAAACAGTCAGAAACCTCATATCCCCGGGAATCCGAAACCGCAGCGGAAACAATCGCACAGGAGACAGTTACAGAATCGGAAACAACTGCACAGGAGACAGTTACAGAAGTGGAAACGATTCCCGAAGAGCCCCGTTATGTCGGTACTGATGAAGAAATTGAAGAATACTCCGGGGAATACTACCGTCTGGTCTGGGACAATGAAACCGATCCTAAGCTTTATTGGATCAAGCTCCGCAAAAACGGCAGCGTGGATTTCATTTATGAAACCCGTAATACCGATCCCCGCGCCGTCTATAACGGAACATGGGATGTCAATGAGCATGGTCATGTACATTTAAATCTCGGTAAAACCGGTGGAACACAGGCAACTGCATCGGAAACTCTCGAAGGCAACTTCCGGTTTCTCCTCAATGAGCAGGATAACATGAACATCATCCTTATCACCGGTCAGGATCTCATCGAAAGCGCTCAGGGGTCGGTCCAGACATTTCAGTCCGTGCGTTGGTACTCTGGTGCAACCCGTCTCCTTTCAAATCCTGACGATAAGAACGTAGTAACCTTTGAGGTCGAAGGCGAAAACAACAAATGGTTTCCCGTGACCGGAATGAAAAGCGACTGTAAGTTTGAAATCCTCGAAGATGACGGATATCGAAGTCTGTCCCTTGATGAATTCATTGATAGGATCGGTGACGGAACCTTCTGCGAGTTTGCCCTGAATCAGCAGAGTCTGCTTATAAAAGTACGTATAGTTGAACAATAACTACAAAAAAGCTTCACCTGAAATCATCATAAAGGACATATGACTTAAGCCTGTCCTGACCAACGGTTTTAGGTGAAGCATTTTTATTTAATTACAGCGAGAATACCTTCTTTGCAGTTCTGTTATATATGTTTTCCAGGATGTCATCAGGAAGTCCTATACCATATATTTTCCATACGCCATAGTCTTTGTCGTGCGGTGCCCCCATATAATCAAAGTACTCATCAAATGTCTCAAGGAATCTGAAGTACGGCGGATAGAATATTTCGGGATCATAATCAGCTTCATAGTCCGTTCCGAACATTATACGATCCGGATATTTAAGGAAGAACTTACGTGCCGTATACGGCTGACGTCCGATTTCCGAAAGTCTTGCTGCAATATCGATATACATATTCGGATATTTTTCCATCATGGCATCAACAATCGCAAGATTTTCTCCGCAGGAACCTATATGCGCAACAACAAATGTTGTCTCAGGATGCCTTGCAATCACATTCTCCTGCATCTCCATATGCTGGTCAAAAGTAAAATACTCTTCACCTAAATACGACCACTCCGTATGATCTTTCAGAATGAAATAGTATTCATTGCTTCCGTCAATAGGTGTAAACAAAGCATGCGGATCTCCGACATGAATGAGAACCGGCAGACCGTACTTTCCGGCACACGCAAACAAAGGATCATATCTCTCATCATCAAGTCTGACAAACTTTCCGTTTTTATCCCTGAGCATCAGTGTCATATCCTTCCATAGCTTGATGGCTTTGACGCCCTGCTCTTTATACATCTTATATGTTCTGTCGACATACTCCGGAAAATCCGGATCATCCATCCGCGCATAATCAACTGACGGAAGTGTCATAACGAAATCTTCATAGCCCTCAAGTTTTTTACGCATCTTCTCAAGGCCCTCACCCCACAGGCGGTCCGGATTCAAAACCTTTGTAATGTTATATTTTTTCAGTTTTTCAATGACCTGTCCCGTCTCATAAAGAGATGCATAATTCTGTCCCAGCAGAATCGGTCCCCAATGCGTATGCATATCTATTACAGGATACTTTGCCCTTGGTGTGGGATGCTCCTCAACTTTGAGCATATTAACGGGATGAAAATCTTTTACCAGAATATCCATAATTCCTCCGATTATTTGTTTTTAGAAACTTTATCACTAATGTCATCATTTCTCATAATGACATACTTGTCCATGAAAAACACTATAAGTCCGTCTCCGAATCCGTAAATGGCCTGAGAAAGCATACCGCAGATCTGATATAAAGTCTGTTTATCAGCGCTTGCCGTAGTCAGTTCTGAACCTGTAAATGTTCCGCCAAGGATATTATACAGCCCGTTCTGGAGCGGAGTTCCGATAACAGTCTCAATGATGATAAGCAGCACTACCATAATCGTGTAGATTATTGCACTGCGTACTTTATTGTTGTTTGCCTTGAAAGTCGTTTTCCGGTTTGTAACATATGAAACCACCTTCGCAATAATATTTGAAACCAGAAAAGCGATGAAAGATCCGAGCGCCTGCCTGCCGAAGGGCCATACTTCGACCATCTGTGTCAGATTTTTAAGAAGTATATCAATAACAGCCCGTGACACAAGCTGAGCCACAGCCGCAATCGAACTGAACATAACAAACAATACTACCTGCTTTAAATCTTTATTCTTTTCTTTCTCTATTTCATCTATTACAAACATATTGTATTTATTATAAAGCAATTTTTACCGGAATTGCATTACCCTGCCTGATGTAAAACAA
>JAUNOA010000043.1 GCA_030531245.1 Lachnospiraceae bacterium | reverse complement strand
CTTTGGCGAGTGCCTCTGCTTTGGCCTCCTTTTCTTTGGCAAGTGCCTGCGCAGCTTTCTGTTTCTCCATTGCGGCCTTCTCTTTATCCGAAAGCTTTGATTTCCCGTCAGTATTCTTTACCTGTACCGTTTTTGTGACATCAGCCGGGTTGGAATTTTGATCGACTGTTTTTTTAGCCGGTGTTTTTGTGACTTGAGCATCTTTGATCTCAGTTTTCTTTACAACAAGCTTTTTAGCCCCGGATTTTCCGGTTTCCGACAGTTCAATCTGCGATTTCTTTGTTTCCGGTGCCTTTGTCTCCTGTTTCTTTGCCTCCGGTGCCTTTGAGTCTGTCTTTTTTGAAGCAGTTGACTTTGCAGGTGATTTCTTTTGATTATTTGCCTGTGCCAATTTGTACCTCTCTCCAAGTGATAAACACTATATATTGTATGTTTCGGTTTACATAAATTGTTTTTGCAACAACAAAATGATCCCGAACGATTTCATTATATACCCCGTTCGAGACCATTTCAAGAGCAATGTCCAATTAATATTCAATATACAGCTTTGTTTACTGTATTGTTTTCTTTTTCCAGTTTCTAAGAAAAATCAAAGCCGTAACTGCTCCAAGCGTCTCTCCAACAAGAAGAGCCCATGTAAGACCGTTTTCTCCAAAAAGCACATCAAACAGAAGCATAAGCGGAATATAGAATATCAGCTGTCTTGCCACAGAGTGAATCAGTGTATCTCTGCCGTCTCCCATTGCCTGAAGACAATAAGAAGTATGATAATTAAGAAATGTAACCGTTGCCGCCAATGCTCTGATTCTCAGAAATGTTACAGCAAATCCCAGCGTTGCCTGTGCAGCGGAAGAACCTCCTGATGTAGCAATAAAAGCACCCGCAATCTGTCCGGCAAATATCTCGTAAAGTACCGTAGTACATATGGATATGACGATTCCGGTATTTCTTGCGAATGAAATCGCCCTGTTCATCCTTTCTTTTTTTCCGGCCGCATAGTTGTATGCGACAAGCGGCAGCATTCCCTGACTGATTCCGATTCCTATGGCATTCGGAAGTCTCTCGATTTTAAGCACTGTTCCGATTGCGGCAAGCTGCATATCACCGTGAGCCGCCATTCTGGCATTCAGAAAGATATTTGCCACATCATACAGTCCGGGAAGAATTGCCGCAGGAATTCCCACACTGATTATTTCTTTCTTATCCCTTTGTATTGCCTTATTTCTGTCTCTTAAGGAAACACTGACAGGAGTCCCGCCCTTTGAAACCTTATTGACCATGATGAAAAAATAAATCATTGAGGCAATATTTGAAAGCAATGTTGCCAGCGCTGCTCCGACAACTTCCGATCCCTGCGGAAATACAACAAACATAAACAGCGGATCAAGTATGATATTTATTATTCCGCCTCCGCTCAGCCCCATACTTGCCTGCTTGGAATAACCTGTATTTCTGAGAAAATGTGCCAGCGTCTGGGAAAGGACTATCGGAATCGTACCAATGACCACAACAAGCCAGGTATACTGTTTTGCATATGTCATGGTATTTTCAGAAGCACCGAAAAGCGTAAGGATCGGTGTCATGAATATCGCTATTATCAGAGAATAGACAGCCCCGACCACCAGTGCACCGTACACGCTGTATGCACAAACATTTTTAGCTCTTTCATTTTCGTTTACTCCCATAAGGCGGCTTACAAGACCTCCGCCTCCTATACCGAACAGATTCGCTATGGAAGTAGTCATAATAAAAAGAGTATATGCCAGTGAAACAGATGCAATCATATACGGATTGCCTGTACGTCCGACATAAAAAGTATCAGCCAGATTGTATATAAGCGTAATCAGCTGGCTGATAATCGTAGGGATTGCCAGAGCCATCATGGCCTTTGGCACAGGTGTTTTCTCAAATAATATTTTTTTGTCATCCATGATACTATACTTCTCCGGAACGTCTTACAGTTCCGTCTTCCATTACAAGTTCTCCGAATTGGTTGATACCGCTTCCCGAAATGCATTTACTATTATACTCATCTGTCAAATTGCGCAGATTTCCGTCCAGGCAAAGTCTGTCATATAATACAAAAAATTCCTTAATGCTTTCGATTATGATATCTTCTCTGTTTTCTTCCTTTTTAGTAAATTCTTTTATCGATGCCGCAATCGACGAAATATCGTCGGGAAATATCTCCGTACTGACATTGATCCCTATTCCTATGACGGAATAGAACTCTTTTCCCGAAAATACACTTTCAGACAGAATTCCGCATATCTTTTTCCCGCCGACCTTCAGATCATTAGGCCATTTGATATCCGTGGTCAGTCCTGTAGCTTTTCTGATTCCGGCAGAAACAGCCATGGCTGTTATGATAGTCAGCATGGAAACTCTGTCCGGACTTATTTCGGGCCTCAATAAAAGACTCATGGCAATCGCATCTTTTCCGGAATTTGTCCAGCTTCTTCCGAGTCTTCCCCGGCCGTTAAGCTGTTTTTCCGCCAGAACGAGTATCGGTTCATCAGTGCAATATGCCGCAAGTCTCTTTGCTTCAAGATTTGTAGAATCGACTTCCTCAAGATAATGTATACCTGAAAGTCTCTTGCATTCTCTTTTTATTTTATCAATATCGTATGTCATCACCAGAAAAATACTATCCACATAAAACCGGAAAGAAACAAAAATACAGCTGTCAGACCGATGCTGACAAAAATCCCTCCGAAGTTTTTCTTTCCATGCGGTAGATGCTGTATCTTATAGAGGCAGTCCGCACCGTTCATGATTGCCGCTATGAGCATTATAAACGGAAGCAGTTTTCTGTTGGCATCGAAATCTTTTACCAGTATGATAAAAATGACAACAGCCGCCACTGCTAATATCGTATGCAAAAGATCCATCAGTGAAACAGATCTGTGTGTTGTTTTTTTGGTATAATCAAGTGCCATTTATCTTCTTTGTCTAGCCAGTTCGAACATAAGTACAGATGCCGCTACACCTGCATTAAGCGATTCGACTTTTCCTTTCATGGGTATCCTGATAAGTTTATCAGCGTATGCTGCGACTTCGTCACTGATTCCCGAGGATTCATTGCCTATAATGAATGCTGTTGGTCCGGTATAATCCTCAGCATCATAATCATTTTCACCATCCAGATGTGCTGCATAAACCACGGCACCAAGTTCTTTCATCGCCACAGGAAGATTATCCGTATACACGAACGGCACTCTGAATACAGCACCCATTGTGGAACGTACCACCTTTGGGTTATATATATCGACTGTTTCATTATTCATAAGTATACCGTCAATTCCTGCTGCTTCAGCGGTCCTCATGATAGTACCCAGATTGCCGGGATCCTGTATCCTGTCAAGTATCAGAAATGCATTTCCGGACAGTTTTGCATGCTGCCGCATCTTCACAATTGCCATGATCCCCTGCGGAGTTCTGGTATCGCTCATATAAGCATAAACCGTATCCGTCACTATCTCATGCGGCACGGTACGCATTTTGATCTTTGCCTCTGTGGGACATGTATTGTAAAAGCTCTCGCTTGCGAATACTTCTTCCAGATCCTCATCGGGAATCTCCATGAACATCTTGATTCCTTCAACTACAAACAAGCCCCTTTCTCTTCTGAGGGATGTCTTCTTCGTAAGTAATACAACGTCTTTTATTTTTTTGTTCGATGTTGAAGAAATCATATCATTTAATTTTATCCTTAATCGATTCCAGTTCCTTTATCCAGAGATTCCTTGATGCATCGGACGGCATCTGCCACGACCCGCGCGGACTGAGCGAGATAAGCCCGGTTGCCGGACCGTCAGGAAGACAGCTGCGCTTGAACTGTGATGAGAAAAATCTTCTTACAAATGTATCCAGCCACTTATAAATGACCTTGTCATCATATGTCTTTCCCCATGCATATTTTGCGAGTCTGAATATCTTTGCAGGTCCGAATCCGTTTCCGATCATATTGAAAAGGAAGAAATCGTGAAGTTCATACGGTCCGATTTTATCTTCCGTCTTTTGTGCTATCTTTCCCTTTACCGTCGGAAGAAGTTCCGGACTGACAGGCGTATCGACCACATCCATAAGAACATCGCACAGTTCGACATCATCACATGTTTGAGCATAATATCCTACCAGAAATCTCATAAGCGTCTTGGGTACAGAAGCATTTACAGCATAACTGCTCATATGGTCTCCGTTGTAGGTACACCATCCCAGTGCCAGTTCACTTAAATCTCCCGTTCCGACTACAAGCGCATCTTCGTCATTTGCTATATCCATCAGAACCTGGGTTCTTTCTCTGGCCTGAGCATTTTCATAGGCAACATTGTGATCGGTGAGTTTATGCTTTATGTCTTTAAGATGAACAGTGACCGCCTCTCCGATATTGATTTCCGTAAGTCTGCATCCCATAAGCTTTGCAAGCCTGCAGGCATTATTATAGGTTCTGTCCGAAGTCCCGAAACAGGGCATTGTAATCGCATGAATATTCTTTCTCGGCAGTCCGAGGCTGTCACAGGCCATCGCACATACGATCAAGGCACAGGTTGAATCCAATCCGCCGGATATTCCTATCACAAGCTTCTCACATCCTATTGCCTTCATCCTTCCCCGCAGTCCGTATGTCTGTATTTTAAGTATTCTCTCCAGATCCTCATCCATTTCCGGAATAAACGGTGTCGGGTCGATAAATCTGGTCAGTCTGGTCTCTTTGTTTTTAAGTTCAAAATCAATGACATCATATCCGTCCTCCACGAATTCAAATCCGCTCTGCATTCTCTGAAGTGCTATAGCCTGAACATCAATTTCCGTGGTTATTGCACCCGTAGTAAACGGCTCTGATGACTCCAGAATCTCTCCCGTCTCTGCTATTACATTATATCCTGCATATACTTCATCGGTAGTTGACTCACCTTCACCGGCATTGGCGCGAATGATTGCGATCATATCACGGGATGAGTCCGCTATAAGCATTTCATCTGTCAAATCGTCTGCCCCCAGTGTTTCGGGTTCAGCGACCATCTGTATAACAACCGTTGCCTCCGGAAGCGCTCCCTGCCCGAAATCAACTCCTATGACCAGATCTTCCACAGTAGTACACTGGAAAATGCATTCATTCAGCTCATCCGAAAGAACTGCCAGTATCTCTCCGTCCTGAACAGCGGCTACCGCATCATAGACACAGCAGGCTTCCTGCCACGGGAGTCCTACGAAAAAGAGTGTGTCATGTCCCTTTGATGCATCGGCTATGGTCACCAGTCCTGACTGTGCCGCATCAAGAAGTGTTTTTTGCATATATAAATCTCCGCAGGTCGCACCGGTGATGCAGAGTTCCGGAAAAACTGCAATTTTTGTACCTTTCCTGAATTCTTTTTTCATTGCATCAATGATCTGAGCAACATTATAATCGACATCCGCTGGTTTGACCGGTGTTGTTACGGCACTGACTTTGATAAATCCGTCTTTCATAATTTCCTCCGTATGAAGCAAAATCAATATTCGGTTTAATTATATCACGATTTTGTGTTAGAATACCACTATGGACATCAATGAACGAACAAAACTTCTTATAGACGATTCAAAGCTGCGTGATTCCTGTGTGGCAGTATTCGGCCTCGGGGGAGTCGGTTCTTATGCTGCCGAGGCACTGGTACGGGCAGGAATCGGTAAGCTCATCATCTGTGATAACGATTATGTGACGGCAAGCAATATCAACCGCCAGCTCCTTGCTTTACATTCGAGCATAGGACGTACAAAAGTCGGTGTAGCTATAGAAAGATATCTTGACATAAATCCTGAACTTGAGATCCATGCGTTTGATGATTTCATACTTCCCGGAAACATTGATTATTTCTTTGAAAAGCTTATGGTTAGACCTGATTACGTTGCAGACTGTATAGATACCGTCAGCGGAAAACTGGCTATCATTCAGAAATGCAAAGAATCCGGCATACCTGTCATATCCGGCATGGGTACCGGAAACAAGCTGCATCCCGAAAGGTTCAGAATCACCGATATCAGTAAAACCAGTGTATGCCCTTTATGCAAAGTTATGCGCAGAGAACTGCGTGAAAGAGGCATAGGTGATGTTCCGGTACTGTTTTCGGAAGAAGAACCGATAAAAAACGGAGACACTGCCATAGGCAGCATCTCCACTGTTCCGTCCGTTGCCGGACTTATGATTGCCAATCACATCATATTGAGTATCACAGAGTCATAACACTCACTGCATCTTCTCGACAGCCGCTATCTTCGTGCACAGGCACAGAAGTTCAGTGGCTGTTTTTAATTCCTCAACAGGAGGTAATGACGGCGCTATTCTGATATTTTCATCCCTGGGATCCTTTCCGTAAGGATATGTCGCGCCGGCTCCTGTCAGCTTTACTCCGGCATCGGCACACATCTTAACCACTTTCTTTGCACAACCTTCAGGTACATTAAATGAAATAAAATATCCGCCTCTGGGTGAAGTCCAGCTGACCATACCTCTATCTCTGAGTTCTCCGAGTTCTTTCTCAAGTATTTCTCCGACAATTTCAAACTTCGGTCTTAAAAGATCCGCATGCTTTTTCATGTGTTCTTTCAGGCCTTCGACTGTTTCAAAATATTTTACATGTCTGAGCTGGTTGATCTTATCGTGCCCTATCGTCTGGAATTTCAGCGAGCCCTTGATATCTTCTATATTTGTTACGGATGAAGCGAAAACGGCTATTCCGGATCCGGGGAATGTAATCTTGGATGTCGATGCAAACTTATATACCATATCCGGATTTCCGGCTTTTTCGCATTCCTTCAGTATTTCAAGAATATGATCATGATTATCATCGTAAAGGTGATGAACACAGTATGCATTATCCCAGAATAATCTGAAATCCTTTGCTGCCGGCCTAAGATTTGCCATTCTGCGTACGGTTTCATCGGAATACGAGTTTCCGGTAGGATTTGAATATTTAGGAACACACCATATACCTTTGACAGACTCGTCTTCATTTACAAGCTTCTCGACCATATCCATATCAGGACCGTCTTCACGCATAGGTACACATATATTTTCAAATCCGAAATGTTCCGTGATGGCAAAATGTCTGTCATATCCCGGAACAACACAAATGAATCTGACCTTATCAAGTTTGCCCCAGGGGGTGTTTCCCATAATTCCATGGATGTATGCATGCGCGATAACATCATACATTATATTCAGGGAAGAATTTCCGAAGATGATCATGTTTTCGACCGGAGTATTTGTCATCCGGCTCATGAGTCTTTTGCACTCGGGTATTCCGTCCAGCACACCGTAATTCCTGCAGTCGATTCCCGTTTCATCTTTAAGATCCGATGATGAGTTCAGAACATCCAGCATTCCCATAGACAGGTTCAGCTGTTCTTTTGACGGCTTGCCGCGGCTCATATCAAGTTTAAGATTTCTCGATTTGAATTCCTCATATTCTTTTTTCAGTACATCAAGCTTTTCCATAATCAATTACCTCTCCTATAGTCGTTACACCTACGACATCAATTCCTTCGATTTTTCCGATTCTGGAAAGAACGGATTTCGGTACAACGGCTGTTTTAAATCCCAGCTTTGCAGCTTCCTTTACCCTGTTTTCCGCCATTGACACGGCACGGACCTCACCTGACAGTCCCACTTCTCCGAAAAAGACAGTATGCTCATCAACAGGCACATCATTATAACTGGATACTATAGCAATAATTATCGCCAGGTCAATAGCCGGTTCTGTCATTTTAATTCCTCCGGCAATATTGACATAGGCATCATATCCTGACATTGGCAAATGACATCTCTTCTCAAGCACTGCCATAAGCAGATTTACCCTGTTGTAATCGGCTCCTGCGGCCGTTCGTCTTGGCATCCCGAATGCAGTCTTGTTCACCAGTGCCTGAACTTCCACCATGATCGGCCTTGTTCCTTCCATAGAACATGCAACAACCGCTCCGCTTGAGCCTTTCGGTCTGCCCTCAAGCATATATTCCGAAGGATTCGGAACTTCTGCAAGGCCTTCCCTGCGCATCTCGAAGACTCCTATCTCGTTGGTCGAACCGAATCTGTTCTTTACCGCTCTCAGTATTCTGTATGATTCGCTCCTGTCGCCTTCAAAGTATAGTACCGTATCCACCATATGTTCAAGCATCCTCGGTCCGGCAACCTGACCTTCCTTTGTCACATGACCTACAAGCATTATGGCAATTGCATTGCTCTTTGCGACCTGCAGAAGTGTATTCGTGGTTTCCCGTATCTGGCTTACGCTTCCCGGGGCGGACGACACCTCACTGACAGACATAGTCTGTACGGAATCAACAACTGCGACATCAGGTTTATCCGATATCAGAAGCGATGCTATGGCATCCAGATCAGTCTCACACAGGAACTTCAGATCCCCTGTTATTTCTCCTATTCTGTCTGCACGGAGTTTTATCTGCTTCAGACTCTCTTCTCCCGAAATATACAGGACTTTACGGCCTGAATTTGCCAGATTTCTGCAAATCTGAAGGAGTATCGTGGATTTTCCTATTCCCGGATCCCCTCCGACCAGAACAAGTGAACCCGCTACGATACCTCCGCCCAGCACTCTGTTGAACTCTTCCATACCGGAATCATATCTGTCTCTGTCATCAATAACGACATCTTTAAGATATGCCGGTTTAGCGATTACGGCACCTCTGCCTGCAGAGATTTTCCCGGGTATAACCGGTGCTGCAGGTCCTTCCACCATGGTGTTCCATGCATGACATGCCGGGCATTGTCCCATCCATTTGGCAGATTCGAATCCGCATTCACTGCAGAAAAAAACCGTGGTCTTCTGCTTTGTCATTTTACCTCCAGCTTAAACTCTTCTTCGGTTTCGGGTACTTTATCCTTTGACGAACCGATAAATACAAGTTTTTTCCGTCCGTCCTCATCTATCATCGCATGAACATTGACTCTCATATTTTCGGTGATAGCCCCCATGAGTACTTCCTCCGCAAGCCTGTCTTCAAGCTGCGACTGCAGGGCTCTCTTCAGCGGACGTGCTCCGTACTTGGGATCGAATCCGACATCAATCAGGTACTCTTTTGCTTCATCGTCAAGAACGATTTCCACATTCATCTGTTCCCCGGTATGTTTATTGATATCCCGTATCAGTATCTCTATGATATCTTTCATATTATCCCGCTGAAGCTGATGGAATACTATGATATCATCTATTCTGTTCAGGAACTCCGGTTTGAACATTCGCTTTATCTCATCATTTACGGCATCCTTCATCTGTTCATAATCGGCCGCTTCACTTGACTGAGAAGCAAATCCGAGCTGTTTCGGAGCAACTATTCTCTGAGCTCCCGCATTGGATGTCATGATGATCACCGTATTTTTAAAATCAACTTTTCTTCCCTGTGCATCTGTGATATGTCCGTCATCAAGCACCTGAAGAAGTATGTTGAATACATCAGGATGTGCCTTCTCTATCTCATCAAAGAGTATGACGCTGTAGGGATTTCTCCTTACCTTTTCCGAAAGCTGTCCGCCATCCTCATATCCTACATATCCCGGAGGCGATCCGACCATCTTGCTGACACTGTGCTGTTCCATGTATTCACTCATATCCACACGGATCAGAGCCTGTTCGGTTCCGAACATCGCTTCTGCCAGAGCCTTGCAGAGTTCAGTCTTTCCGACGCCTGTAGGTCCCAGGAAAAGGAATGAACCAATCGGTCTCCTGGGATCTTTCAGTCCTACTCTTCCTCTTCTTATTGCTTTTGCCACAGCAGTAACTGCCTCATCCTGTCCTACCACTCTTTCATGAAGGATTCCCTCCAGTTTCTGAAGTCTTTCCGATTCTTCCTGTGCAAGCTTCTCAACCGGTATCTTTGTCCATGCAGCCACTGCCTTTGCAATATCATCCTCAGTAACAGTCAGATTCTTTATGTTCTTGGATTCCTGCCATTTTTCGGTAAGCTTCTCAAGTTTTGCTCTCTTGTCTGCCTGTTTGCGTTTTATTTCCCCGGCCTTTTCATATGCTTCATTCTTGATGGCTTCCTCTTTTTTGATTTCAAGATCTTCTATCTGTTTCTCAAGTTTTTTAATCGAATCAGGCTTTTTAAAACTTAAAAGTCGCCTTCTTGAAGCAGCCTCATCAACCAGATCGATTGCCTTATCCGGAAGAAATCTGTCACTGATATATCTCGATGAAAGTTTTACTGCCGCTAAAAGTGCTTCATCGGTTATGGTAGCCCTGTGATGCTCTTCATATCGTGTTCTGATACCCTTAAGAATAGCAAGAGTCTCTTCTTCTGTCGGTTCTTCTATTACTACCGGCTGAAAACGTCTCTCAAGAGCCGCATCTTTTTCGATGTGTTTTCTGTATTCATCAATCGTGGTTGAACCCAGGATCTGCAGTTCACCTCTTGAAAGTGCAGGCTTCATAATATTGGATGCATCCAGTGCTCCTTCGGCTCCACCAGCACCTATGATAGTATGGATCTCATCGATGAACAAAAGTATATTCCCCGCTTCTATAACTTCATTCATCACCTTTTTAATTCTTTCCTCAAACTCACCGCGGTATTTTGAACCTGCCACCATACCCGGAAGATCAAGGACAACAAGTCTTCTTCCGATAAGCGGTTCCGGAACATCGCCTTTTGCAATAAGCTGTGCCAGTCCCTCTATTACGGCTGTCTTTCCTACACCCGGTTCGCCTATCAGACACGGATTATTCTTTGTACGACGGGACAGAATCTGCATTATCCTCTGCATTTCGGCTTCTCTGCCAACTACAGGGTCAAGCTTTTCTTCCTGAGCCATTTTGGTCAGATCTCTGGAGTACTGATCCAGTACCGGTGTTGAGGAATCACCGTTTTGAGCAACTCCGGAAGCCATTTCGCCCTGAGGACTCATTTCCTGCATTCCTGACCCGAATGCTCCCGGGCCCATAGTCTGCTGTGTATTACCACCCTGTCCTAGCGCCCTGTTGACATCCTCACCCATCGTTCCGATAGTATCGATGTAAAGCTTCTGAAGATTCACTCCCATAGTGGTAAGCAGTTTTGTTGCAACACAATTGCTTTCCCTGAGCATTGCAAAAAGAAGGTGTTCTGTTCCGATCAGCTGTGCCTTGAACCTGACTGCCTCTCTGTAGGAATTCTCTATGATTTTTCTTGCCATGGGTGTGTAGACCTGAGCATCATCTACAGCCACACTCATATTCGGCGAAATAAGCTGATCGATAAGATCGATTATTTTTTCTTCCGTCACTCCGTTTGATGTGAGAACCTTTGCCGCAACACCACTTCCTTCGCGGACAAGTCCCAGGAGCAGGTGTTCTGTTCCCACATATGAGTGATTAAGTTTTTTTGCTGAGTCCAGGGCAATATTGATGGCCTGTTTTGCCTGTGATGTAAATCTTTCTCCCATCTGTCATGCCTCCTTTATTTTTGGTAAATGATGACGAAGATAATCTGCTCTGAATGCTTCCAGTTCTCTTCTGTCCAGGGGTCTCTCCGAATGGAGCATCAGATTACCGGCCTGTACTTCAAGCATCAGTTTGTAGATCGAGCATTCTTCTCCGTCCTCAAGTTCTATCAGTCCGTCCACCAGTCCCATTCTGACCTGTGAAAGAGATGCCAGTGCATTATTAAGTCTCATCGTTCTTGCATATTTGAGTATTCCGTAAGCGCGAAAGACTTCATCCTGCTTTACGATATAATTCCTTTCCAGCCCGGCTTCACGAATCTGTTTTTCTCTGTCGTTCAGCTGACTTGAAGTCCTTACTACCAGATCAACTATCTCCTTCTCACTCATTCCGAGTGTCTTGGTATTGGATATATCATAAAGTGATCCGAAATTATCCCTGTCATTTCCGTAAACGCTTCTGATAGATACTCCGAATTTCTCCAGACCGTTCTTCAATTCCTTGATCTCGTTTGTCTTGTTCAGAAGCGGCAGATGTACGACCACATTTGCTCTCATTCCGGTTCCGACATTGGTAGGATACGAAGTCAGGTAGCCATACTTTTCGTCAAATGCATAATTGAAACGGCTGCTGATATAATCATCCAGTTTGTCTGCACGTTTCCATATCTCTTTGAGCTGCATACCGGGTGCCAGATACTGTATTCTGAGATGATCATCACCATTAAGAAGTATGCTGACATCCTCTTTTTCGGAGATCATCAGACCCATCGGAGTTTTTGCTTCCGCAACCGTGGAGTTGATCAGTCTTCTCTCTTTAAACGCGAGCCGGTCCAGATCCCCAAGCTTATCCATCGTAGTTGTAACAAAATGATTCCCTTCAACCGATTCTACATCATCCAGTCCGTATTGCATCCTTCCGATGAGCTCCGATGCCTGAACGGGATTGAGCCTGTTCGGGAATGCATACTCCTCCCAGTTTCTTGCCAGTCTGATCCTGCTGCTGATAAAATTGTCACCGCGTTTTTGTCCGACCTCTTCAAACCATTTAGTCTTCATCCTGCCCACCGCCTTTCAGCGCGCTGTCTGCAGCTTTTTCTTCCGTCTCTTTTATCTCGTCACGAAGCTTTGCTGCTTTTTCAAAGTCCTCTTCCGCTACAGCCTGACGCAGTTCCTTACGCAATTCAATCAGCCTGTCAAGATATTCGCTTTCGGGAACATTCTCCTTCATACTCTCTTCAATATCTTCCTTCACTTTCTGAGGTATATCTCCAGAAATATATTTCGGACGTTTTCCATGGTGCTCTCCGCTTCCCTGAAGCTGCCTGATGTTATCACCTATAAGCAGATCAAATACCTTATAGCAGTCGGCACATCCGAATTTTGATTCTTTAATGAACTGTTCATATGTCATACCACAGGTCGGACAAACCACATTGGCACATTCATCCTTCTTTTCACTCTGCATGGTCTGACTTAAAAGACTGGACAGAAGCTTTGCCAGTGGCATTTCTTTTCCCATACCCGGAGCTGTCACGGAAAGATCCATCTCACTGGCACATTGAGCGCACAGAAAATGCTCGGATTTTACTCCGCCGACTACCTCCACGACCTGTATGTTGGCCTCTCTGATTTTGCATTTTTCACACAACATAATTAAACCTCATAATCATCATATAATCTGTTTATCAAAGCAATCGCCTCCGCACGGGAAACACCGTTACAGATTCCCCTTATTACAGCAGGCTCAAATTCTCTGCTCATTCTTTCCAATACCCTTATCTTGTCGGGACTTATACGCACTATAGCCCCTGTCCTTCTGTCCAGTTTTACGAATCCTTCTTCTTTCAGAATCGAATATGCCTTGTTCACAGTATGCATATTGATTGAAACCTCTTCAGCAAGCTGCCTCACAGACGGCAGGGAATCCCCGTCCCTGATCTCCCCGAGCGCTATACCTCTCAGGATCTGATTACAGAGCTGGACATATATAGCTTCATCACTTTCGAAATTCAGTTCTATAACATAATTCATATTTCCACCTCACGCATTTTTCG
>JAUNOA010000010.1 GCA_030531245.1 Lachnospiraceae bacterium | reverse complement strand
TGCAGAATAAATGTTTTATCAAAGAAAGTATGTGTCAGGATTTGACACTACGTAATAAAGTTCGGAGGTGGGAATATGGAAACATTTATTGAGAAAGCGAAAAAAGTCGATAAGATTTTGAGCAGAGCACCGAAATTTGATACGGATGCGAGAATAACGACCGAAGAATTCAAACAGAGAGCAGCGGATTT
Source organism: Lachnospiraceae bacterium (assembly GCA_030531245.1). Classification (GTDB taxonomy): domain Bacteria; phylum Bacillota; class Clostridia; order Lachnospirales; family Lachnospiraceae; genus Darwinimomas. The sequence continues at coordinate 44,062 of JAUNOA010000010.1, read as the reverse complement.
ATATAAATCGATGGAGAAAGCAGGAATCGAATGCGCTCTGGTATATTCGGATGAACATTATCACGGAGACGTTCCTTATCTCGGCGGAAACATGAATTTCTGTATAGAACCCTGTGCGGGGCTTGTAGGAAAGAACGGTTTCCATCTTCTTGCCGGATTTGAAGGCGGTTATGCGTGCGAGCAGATGGGCAAACGTTCAGGCTGCGTCATCCATAAAGCCGAATTTCTGAAACTGGCCGATGAGGAATATCCGGTTGATGCCGAGAACATCGGGGATATACTTGTTGAAGCCTGCGGAAAGATCCCGAAAAACATAGGACTTTTTACTCCTCGTGCAGTACTTCCCGTAGGAGTATATGAATTCTTTGCAGATATTGTGGGAGCAGAGAATATAATTGATGCCCAGGAGATTTATTTCAGACAGAAATATATAAAATCAGATAAAGAGATGGCCCTCACGAAACAGGCGGCACGAATTGCCGATGTGGTTATGGAGTGCATGCTCGCTGTCCTTGAGCCCGGAATGCTCGAGAGCGAGGTGGCAGGATGGGGTTATCTGGCAGCAAAGCAGCTCGGCTGCGAAACCATGGGATTCGATATCATGGTAACGGCAGGCGAAGCAAACAGGACACTGATAGGAAAGGCGATGAACTTCCCGATCAAGGAAGGCGATTTTGTGCATCTCGGTGTCGGCCCTGCAGTTGACGGCCTTACAGCATGCGAGAGATGCTCGGTGGTTGCAACTCTTGATCCGGCAAATATTACCCCTGAGCAGCATTACTGGATCGATTTCATCGAAGGTGCATTCAGGACAGGACTTGAAGGTTATATCAAAGTAGCCAAAGATCATTCGCCGGCAAAATATCAGGAGCAGGCACTCATAGATTATTTCAAGGCACATGAGGCCGAAATAGAGGCAAAAGTCGGCCATCCGGTCGATATGGAAAAACAGAAACCGTATACCGGAACCCATAACGGCGGATATACGGAATGCCAGGAGTTTTTCGGAGCCATCACGCTCAATTCCGAAGAGCCGCTGGGAAGCCAGATTGTGACCATGCTTGATGTAGCAGTACGCGGAATCGGTTCTAAATGGGGAGATATAGTCATTCCGGGACTTGATTTCGTACTTGTTGAAAAAACACTCGGAAAATACGGAGATCATGTAGAGGTGCTTAACGAGCTGCCGATCAATGTACAGAAATATGTAGGAAGAGTAGTTGATTAAATGCCGGTATAACCCGTGGAGAAGCTGACATGAATAAATTCACATATCTTAATACAAATACAAAAGAGAAATCGGAATCCCTTGCGGCACTGTTTCCGGGATGGGACGGCCCGAAGGAAAGAGTTATGGTATACTCGCCCCACGATGACGATGCAATACTCGGGGCCGGTTATGCCATACGCGCGGCCATCGAAGACGGCGCAGAGGTTTTCCTCACCATAGTCTGCAGCGGACACTGCGGATATTCTCATCCCGAAGAAAAAGAAACGATAGTCGAGACAAGAAGAAAAGAAGCATACGACTGCTATGAACGTTTCGGCATCCCGGAAGACCATATCCTGAGACTTGAATTTCCGGATTTTTCGGCACTTCAGTATGTGGGACTGCTTCTGGATGAGGATAATCGGGAGGGACATTTCAGGAAGACCATCACGACGCTTCGTGAAAAGAAAATAACAAGAATACTTGTACCGAACCATTATCATGAACACATAGATCATTGTGCGGCGTATATGATAGGAGCCTATGATTCACCGCAGGCAGGCGATGCACATTCGGTGGACTGGGCAGACCCGTACACGGTCGTATCAACGGCGCAGTACAGCGTGTGGGCGGAACTGGACCCGGAGGACGCGGTACTTGCGGGAAGAGATACCGATCTGCGAGCCAGTCTGGTGATCGCAGCGGATCCGTCGGTTGAGGAAGAAGTCATAGCGGGTATAAAAGCATTTCCGAGTCAGGCTGAGGTCATCGAAGATCTCATCTCACAAAGGGAGGCAAGAAAACTTCCGGACGGTAGATTTATTGAATGTTATCTGCACATGGACCCGAGACCGAAATTCAATTTTGAACCGTATAAAAAGCTGTTTTAAACATGAATACAGAAGCACTGTTTTTTGATCCGACAGAAGAATATCTGTGTGACGGAAAGCTTCGTTTCCGCACGAACGCAGGTGACGCGCAGAGCGTCAGCTGTGTTTTTGATACGGAAGAAAAAAAGATGGGTAAAATGCAGTCGGATGCGATATTTGATTACTATGAAACCGACGCACGTGAAGGGAAAGTATATTTTGTAATTCAGGGCACCGACGGAACCTCGGCGGTATATGACGTATTGGGTGCGCATGAAAATACGGAAACGGGCAGTGGTTACGAACCGGTACCGTTTATCATCATACCATCATTTGACACACCGTCCTGGAGCAAGGGCGCGCTTATGTATCAGATTTTTGTCGACAGATTTTATAACGGAGACACTTCCGGTGATGTAAAGGATGAAGAATATATTTACCTCGGAAGACCGGTAAAGCATAAGGAATGGGATGAACTTCCGGAAACATTTGATGTCGCCAATTTCCATGGCGGAGACCTGCAGGGGGTGCTTCAGAAACTGGATTATCTACGGTCGATGGGAGTCGAGGTAATCTACTTCAATCCGATATTTACCTCACCGTCGAATCATAAATACGACACGGAAGATTACCGACATGTAGATCCTCATTTCGGCGGCAACAGTGTATTTGCCGAACTTGTTCGGGAGATGCACAGACGCGGCATGAAAGTCATTCTTGACGGAGTTTTCAATCACTGCTCCGAGCGGAATATCTGGATGCAGATACAGGAATACTTTAATTACAACCGTAACGGTGAGTACGAATCGTGGTGGGACAACATCACTCTGCCGAAGCTGAATTATGAGAATTCCCGGGAACTTGAAGACGAAGTTATGGATATTGCCGGGATGTGGCTAAAAGAGCCTTACTGCATTGACGGATGGCGTCTGGACGTGGCAGCGGATCTGGGTCACAGCCCGGAATACAATCATAAATTCTGGAAGCGTTTCCGCAGAGAAGTCAAGTCGGTCAATCCGGATGCGGTCATCATCGCCGAGCACTACGGAGACGCATCCGAGTGGCTCAAGGGCGATGAGTGGGATACGGTCATGAATTATGACGGTTTTATGGAACCTGTCAGTGCCTTTCTTACAGGAATGGAGAAACACAGTGATACGTTTGATGAAAATGCGGTCGGTGACGGAGTGCGTTTCATGAACACAGTCAGATATATGAAGTCGGTTATGAGTATGCCAAGTATATTATCTGCCATGAATGAACTGGATAATCATGACCACTCAAGGTTTCTGACCAGAACCAATCGTGTGGCAGGACGTCTCGGTGCTTTAGGCAGTAAGGCCGCGCAGGACGGAACCAATATCTGCTTTCTGCGCCAGGCTCAGGTACTGCAGATGACCATGCAGGGAGCTCCCACCATATATTACGGTGATGAGGCTGGCCTTAGGGGGTTTACGGACCCGGACAGCCGCAGGACATATCCATGGGGAAATGAGGATCCGGAATGTCTCGAATTCTGTGCCGGAATGACAAAACTGCACAATGAAAGCAGGGCACTTCGAAGGGGTTCCATGATATGGCTTAAAGCGGAGCGGAATGTGATTTCATTTGCCCGTACACTGGGACAGGAGAAATATTTCGTTATTATCCACACAGGAGATAATGAGTTTGATATCGATATACCGGTCAGGACGGCCGGAATCACGGATGAGGAATGTCTGCAGGGGCTGGTATATACAGACTGCTGGAACTACGGCTTTACAGGCGGAAAAGTCCCGGTGAAGGACGGCATAGCACGGATCAGGATTAAACCGCACGGCGGATATGTACTGAAAAACAGCGCTGATTGATATTCCGCAGGCCGAACATAAATATCCCTTTTCAGGACCGATTCGCTCGGTCAGAAAACCCTTGTGATAAAACCATTTTGTAGGGTTTTCTGATTCGCTGCTCTGCGCAATCCTCCTTCAAAGGGATTTTATGTTCAGCCTGCTGTATTTAAATCGAAACTAAGGCTGAAATAAAAGAAAAATATTGGTAGCAGACTTTTATTGTGATATACTTAAGCCAAATGCAAATAGAAAGGCAAAAACCATGAAGTTAAATACATTACGCGAGATATTCGGAAAACCGGAAGATTTCCTGAACAGGGAAGTCAGTATAGGCGGCTGGGTTCGCTCAAACCGTGATTCAAAGTCATTCGGTTTTCTTATGATAAGCGACGGATCCTGCTATCAGCAGATACAGGTCGTATACCATGATGAGATGGCAAACTTCGCAGAGATCACCAAGGTCAATGTCGGAGCGGCGCTCATAATAAAAGGAGAACTGGTTCCCACGCCTGAAGCAAAGCAGCCGTTTGAGATTCAGGCCAAAGAGGTAACAGTCGAAGGACCGTCCGATTCCGCATATCCGCTTCAGAAAAAGCGCCATACACTGGAGTATCTGCGTACTATCCCACATCTTCGTGCAAGAACCAATACATTCCAGGCGGTATTCAGAGTTCGTTCGCTCGTGGCATATGCGATCCACCGTTTCTTCCAGGAGCAGGGATTCGTATATGTTCATACTCCGATCATTACCGAAAGCGACTGCGAGGGTGCAGGCGAGATGTTCCAGGTTACGACTCTTCCGCTTGATGATATTCCCAGAACAGAAGACGGCAGTGTCGATTACAGCAAGGATTTCTTCGGAAAGAAAGTCGCTATGACAGTATCCGGACAGCTCAATGTCGAGACATACTGTATGGCATTCAGAAATGTATATACATTCGGACCGACATTCCGTGCGGAGAACTCCAATACCACGCGTCATGCGGCGGAGTTCTGGATGATAGAGCCGGAGATGGCATTTGCTGACCTCAGTGATGATATGGAACTTGCAGAAGCAATGATCAAATATATCATCAGGTACGTTCTTGAAAATGCGCCCGAAGAGATGGCATTTTTCAATCAGTTCGTAGACCAGGGACTCCTTGAGAGACTTGATAATGTCATAAGCAACGAGTTCGGGCATGTCACATATACAGAGGCAGTGAAGATCCTTGAAGAGCATAATGATGAATTCGACTACAAGGTATTCTGGGGATGCGATCTTCAGACGGAACATGAGAGATATCTGACAGAAAAGGTATATAAGAAGCCGGTATTCGTGACGGATTATCCGAAGGAGATCAAAGCCTTCTATATGAAACTCAATGAAGACGGAAAGACGGTTGCAGCTATGGACTGCCTGGTTCCGGGAATCGGCGAGATCATCGGAGGAAGCCAGAGAGAGGATAATTACGATGTACTTCTTCAGAAGATGAAGGAGTGCGGACTTAATCCGGAAGATTACGGATTCTATCTCGCTCTGCGCAAATGGGGTTCAAACCGCCATGCCGGATTCGGACTCGGATTTGAGCGAATTATTATGTACATCACCGGAATAGGAAATATACGTGATGTCCTTCCGTTCCCACGTACTGTAGGAACCTGCGAATTATAAAATATGAAACTATCTGTGACAGGCGTTTTTTCACTGACGCCTGTTACTTTTAAAAGGACAGAAAGAGAGAGCCTATGAAATTTATACATACAAGCGATATCCATTATGGTGCCTCCCCCGACGCAAACCGTCCGTGGGGCAAGGAGCGTGCCAGAGCGCTGACGGAGACTTTCAGGCAAATCATCGAGACCTGCCGTCGTGAAAAAGTAGATCTGCTTATTATAAGCGGAGGACTTTTTGACGGACATCCGACAGACGAGAGTGTCAGGGAACTGAATACTCTTTTTGCATCCGTTCCGGGAACAAAGATTTATGTGATTGCGGGAGAAGACGACGGGGTATTCACTACATCGCCTGTCGTAACCTTCAGATGGGCAGAAAATGTCACCTACAATACAGATACGAAGTTTACCTCAACTTATTATGAAGGCCTGCAGACGGAAGTGATAGGAGCATCCGATGACAAGCCCGGATTTGATCCCATGCGTCTTGCCGATGCCAATCCGGAACATCCGGGAGCATCCATACTGGTATTTTCGGCATCGGAAATTGCAGAGGAGAGCATACCGAATTTCTTTACTTATGTGGCACTCGGAGGAAGTCATAAACCATATGTCAAAAGGGGAGGAAGACTGGTAAACAGCGGGTCTCCTGAACCCCTGGGAGCTGACGATACAGGAAAGCACGGATATTATCTCGGAGAGATCGACTGCGAACGCAAGAAGATGACGGCGCTCAAATTCGTTACGCTTCCGACGGTCAGATATATCACGCTTTCCGTAAATGTTACTCCCGTATCAACAAGGGAGGATGTGCTGAATAATCTGAGGCGTGAAATGTCCGGTATGGGCGGTACCAATATATACCGTATCAGGCTGAACGGACTTACAAATCCGGAAGTTTCTCTTGATATCGATGAACTCAAATATGAATTCAGGATCGGCAGGATAGATGATTTTACGAAACCGGATTATGACTATGTGAAGCTTTTCAGGGAGCATCCGGCAGATATGGTAGGATTTTTTGTAAAAGAAATGAACCGTGAGGACATAACCGAACTGGATAAAAAGGCAATGAACTACGGAATCAACGCGCTGCTGAAAACAGCCGATGAGAGGAACTGAGATGAAATTAATAGATATCAGAATAGACGGATTCGGAAAATTCAACAATAAATATATCAGTTTCGAGGACGGCATAAATCTGGTTTCCGGACACAATGAAGCCGGAAAGTCAACTCTGCACGCCTGCATCAGGGCGATGTTCTACGGTATGGAAAGAGCCAGAGGAGTTGCTGCGCTTACGGATACATTTGCACATTTCAAACCATGGGGCGCAGGAAAGTACGGAGCTGTAATGCGCATTGAGGACGGCGGACAGGTTTACAGCATAACCAGGGATTTCGACAAGGATCCGGTCAACTGTCTTATGTATAATGAAACTGCAGGTGAGGCGGTCCCGTTTGCAGATGATTTTCTGCAGACACTCCTGTGCGGGATGACAGAGGAAGCATATGACAATACCATAAGTATCGGACAGCTTGAGTCAACCGCAGATGATGCCATGTCCACAGAACTGAAGAGATATATCATCAACATGGATACCACGGGCAACCGTTCTCTTAACTGTGCTGAAGCAAAGAAATATCTGGAAAAACAGAAGATTGCCCTGTCGGAGGAAATCGTTCCGGATGCGGCAAAAAAGCTCAATTCAAATCTCGGTGAAATAAGAAATCTTGAAAAGGAAATTGAAAATCCGGATTATATCAGCAGAATCAACGAGCTTGAAGACGAGAAAAAGAAGGTCGAAGAGGATATAGATAAAAAGGCTGCGGAAGCAAAGAGCATTGAAGATGATATAAAGGAGAAACATCAGAAGCTCAGTTCGGAAGGAACGGCTTCGCTGGCGCAGGCAAAAGAAAACAAAGAACAGTTTGCGAGAGCATACGATGACTATAAAACCGAGGCCGGTAAAAACCAGGTGGTAAAGTACAGGACACTTTATATAGTCTTTCTCGGGCTGGCGCTGCTTACGGTATTTGTCTCGGCATACATCATGGGAATGGGTAAATTTAAGCAGTATTCACTGCTGCTTGAGGCGATAATAGGAGTATGCCTTATAGCCGGGATAATTTTTCTGGTACTCTGCATATCGTCAAAAAGCATACTCAGAAAAAAGACGACAGTACTTTCGGATTTGCTGGAGAAATATGCGGGATATGACGGAATCAGTCAGGACCGTGTGGAACGGGTTATCCGGAAGCTTGATGATATCGAGGCACTTGCGGAAGAGACGGAATCCGAAGAGGGCACAATAAAGGTTATCAATGAAGAGAATGCAAGACTTGAGCAACAGGATGCGGAACTGAATCAGAACCTCCTTGATCAGAGACAGACTCAGTCCGAACTTATGGACAGGATAAGGAGCATCAACAGACTTAAAGCGGAAAACGATGAGCTCAGAGCGAAGATCAAACGAAACGATGAAATCAATACGGAACTTGAAGCTATCGATATCGCGTCAAAGACGATTGATGACCTGGCCGTGAAGATGAAGAATTCTCTTGGAGTATTTCTCAACGGACAGGCTTCGCAGTATGTAAAGAAGATCACGGACGGCGCCTATGATTCGATAAGTATAGATGACAATCTGGACGTATTCCTGAATACAGTGGAAAAGATGGTTCCGATCGAGCAGTTAAGCAGCGGAACATCCGATCAGGTATATATGGCGCTCAGACTGGCAGGAGCCAGACTGATGCAGAACGGAGAAGACAGGCTCCCGCTGATCTTTGATGACAGTTTTGTAAATTATGACGGCGGAAGACTGACAGCGACACTGAATTGGCTGATGGAGGAATATAAAGGACAGATAATAATCTTCAGCTGTCATGAAAGAGAAGAGGGCATACTGGAAGAAAACGGAAAGATGTTTAATAAGATTTGTCTGGAGTAGGAAAGGGCGGAAAGCACGCGATGCGAGCATAAAACAAAACAGGCATCTCACACCGCTGCAGGCAGCGTTGTTCGATGATGAGGAAGCCGGCCTGACCTGCTGTAATATTTAAAGACATATAATCTCGTTGAAAACGAGACACCCGTCAAAGACGGGCGCAGCATAACAGAAGAGCCCGTGTGAGAATAAATTCTCAACGGGCTCTTCTGTTATGCTGCAAATATATGTCTTTAAATATTACAGCAGGTGATGGGAATCGAACCCACATATTCAGCTTGGAAGGCTGACATTCTACCACTGAACTACACCTGCGAAAGGTTGTTGTCGGGACAACAATGTTATTTTAGCATATAATTTGCAGAATGGGTAGTAAAATTATGATAAATGCACAAAAAAATTACACAACTTTGGTGGATATTTTGACTTTGATTTGTTCACTTTGCACACGAAGTGAGATATAATATTTTTGCGTATGTATAGAAAGACTGCGAGGTGATTACGTGAAAAAGAAAGAAATGATTGCAATGCTGCTGGCAGGCGGACAGGGAAGCCGGTTGGGAGTTCTTACCCAGAAAGTAGCCAAGCCTGCGGTTTCTTTTGGTGCCAAATATCGCATCATAGATTTTCCGTTGAGCAATTGTATTAATTCCGGAATAGATACGGTAGGAGTCCTGACACAGTATCAGCCTCTTAGACTTAATACACATATCGGAATAGGTATTCCGTGGGATCTTGACAGAAACAACGGCGGTGTTACCATACTGCCTCCTTATGAAAATATAAAAGGAAGCGACTGGTATTCGGGAACAGCCAATGCGATATATCAGAATATTGACTATATGAAAGAGTACGATCCGGAATACGTACTCATACTTTCCGGTGATCACATTTACAAGATGGATTACGAGGTGCTTCTGAACTACCACAAGTCCAATAATGCAGATGTGACCATCGCAGTTATGCCTGTACCGATAGAAGAGGCCAGCCGTTTCGGAGTAGTTGTTACCGATGAGTCCGGACGCATTAATGAATTCCAGGAGAAACCGGAGAAGCCGAAAAGCAATCTGGCGTCGATGGGAATATATATTTTCAAGGCAGACCTTCTTTTTGAGGCTCTTGAGGAACTTAAAGATGTCCCCGGATGCGATTTCGGAAAGCATGTCATCCCTTATGCACATGAGAAGGGTAAACGCATATTCGCATATGAGTTCAAGGGATACTGGAAAGATGTCGGAACACTCCAGAGTTACTGGGAAGCCAATATGGAGCTTATTGATATCGTTCCGGAGTTCAACCTTTACGAGGAGTTCTGGAAGATTTACACAAAACAGAGCACACTCTGTCCGCAGTACGTCGGTTCTTCTGCAAAGATAGAGAGAAGCCTGATTACCAAAGGTACCGAGATATACGGAACAGTGAAAAACTCCGTTATAGGCAGCGGTGCAGTTATTGAAGAAGGTGCTGAGGTCTACGATTCCATCATCATGGAGGGGACCGTGATCAAAGCAGGTTCAAAACTGTACAAGGTCATAGTCGCAGAGAATTCCGTAATTGGCAGGGACTGTCTGATCGGTGTCGGAGAGTACAGGGAGAATGAAGTCGATAAGAGAGTATATGCATCTGACCTTGCCGTAATCGGTGAAAGGACAATCATACCGGACGGAATAACAATCGGGAAGAATACTGCGGTCTGGGGAAATACGACATATGATGACTACAATGACAAAGCTCTTCAGAGCGGCGGGTATCTTGTAAAGGCAGGTGAGGAAAAATGAAAGCTTTAGGAATTATACTTGCCGGCGGCGGCTCAAAAAGGATGAGAGAACTTTCCAATCTGCGGGCTGTTTCAGCCATGCCGATTGCAGGAAGCTACAGAGCGATAGATTTTACACTCAGCAATATGAGCAATTCTCATATTCAGAGGGTCGGAGTACTGACCCAGTTCAATTCGGTCAGCCTGAATGAACATCTGAATTCATCGAAATGGTGGGATTTCGGAAGAAAGCAGGGAGGACTGTTTGTATTTTCTCCGACTATAACATCCCAGCATTCCGACTGGTACCGGGGAACGGCTGATGCGCTCTATCAGAATCTCAATTTTCTCTACAGGTCTCATGAACCCTATGTTGTGATCGCTTCGGGAGACGGAGTCTACAAGATGGATTACAACAAGCTCATCGAGTACCATATAGAGAAAAAAGCAGATATAACAGTTGTATGCACCAACGTAAGCGAAGATGAGGACATCTCCAGATTCGGAGTTGTTCATACCGCAGATGACGGAAGGATCACAGACCTGGAAGAGAAACCGGTTGATTCTTCTTTAAGATTCGTATCATGCGGCATTTATGTAATCAGAAGAAGACTTCTTATTGAACTGCTTGAAGGATGCGCAACTGAGGAAAGATATGATATCGTCAGAGATATCATTATCAGATATAGAAAGCATAAAAGAATATATGCGTATAATCTAGAAAGTTATTGGAGTAATATCTCCTCGGTGGAATCGTACTACAGGACGAATATGGATTTCCTGAAATCCGAAATAAGACAGTATTTCAAAGGATATCCGGAAATATATTCCAAGGTATATGATAATCCGCCGGCAAAATACAACCCGGGAGCAGAAGTCAAAAATTCGCTTGTTTCCAGTGGTTGTATAATCAATGGCAAAGTTGAAAATTCAGTACTATTCGACAATGCTTATATCGGTGATGGTGCAGTGGTCAGGAATTCGGTCATACTTGGCGACGTATACATCGGCGATAATGCGACTGTTGAGAATTGCATCATTGAAAGCCGCAGTACACTTGAAAATAATTCAAAGTACATCGGTAGCCCCGAAGAAATCAAAGTCGTTGTTGAGATTTTGGGAGAGTACTCCTTGTAACGCCTAAAAGGAGGGGCAAAATGAACATTACTGATATCAGAGTTAGACGAATTGAAAAGGAAGGCAAGATGCGTGCAATCGTATCTATAACCATTGATGATGAATTTGTAGTTCATGACATCAAAGTCATTGAGGGCGAAAAGGGATTGTTTATTGCAATGCCGAGCCGCATGGCTTCGGACGGTGAGTACAGAGACATCGCACACCCGATTAACTCTACTACCAGGGAAAAACTCCAGGGGCTGATTCTTGAAGCCTATGCAAAAAGTGATGTGACAGCGTTGTAAAAGGAGTAAAAAATAAAACCGCTTCGGCGGTTTTATTTTTTATAATCAATTCTTTTTGGTTTTGACCTGTGCTCCGGTTTTATCAACATAATACAGGTTATCAATCCATGTATCGGTTGCCATCGTCCCTAGAAACGATTCGGAGAGTTCAAGCTTTTCCAGATCTTTCTCATCGTAGAAATAATACCACTTGCCATTGCTTTTAATCCAGCCGGTTTTCGGGAATCCGTCTTTTCCGAGGAAGAAGATGAGTTCACCGCGTTTTGCCCATCCGAGTACAGGATCTCCGTCAAGGTCTACACAACGCCACAGATCTTCGACTTTTTCCCATACAACTTTTTCATTGAAATCGATGAACTCGTCGTCACTTGATATCCTGGAACCTGATGCTGCAGCAGAAACCGGAGTGGACGCATACGTCGTAACTGTAAAAGACAAAGAAAGGACGACAACAAGAATTAAAGCAAAGTATTTGCTTCTGATAATCATAAAAATCTTGCTCCTCCTTTCCCGATTTAGTAAACTAATTATATCAAAACAAGAGAATAAATAAAGAGATTTAAAGCCAACTTAAGCTAATGTAAGAATCTTGTAAGAACTTTTGTGGTCGGAGCATTTTCGGGCACAAGATATTGAGGTTATAAATGATGGAAAGCAGCAGAAAATCAGGAAAATACTTGTTTCAGTTCATAGCGGCGATGGTCGCGTTCGGAACGATAGGCATTTTCAGAAGATTTATTCCGCTGGATTCCGGCGTTCTGGCTATGCTCAGAGGACTGATAGGCGGAGCCTTTATTGTAATTTATCTGCTTGCGACCGGACAGAGTTTTACGATTGCCGATTTCTGCGGAAAGACCTGGATCGTAATAATCATAGGCGCGGTCATGGGATTTAACTGGGTGACGCTTTTTGAGGCATACAATTATACATCGGTAAGCACAGCGACATTGTGCTATTATATGCAGCCGGTTTTTCTGATACTTCTCACGCCGGTTCTTTTCAAAGAAAAACTGACAAAGAAGAAAATAATCTGTGTAATCGTTGCGTTCATAGGTATGATTTTTGTTTCCGGCATACTTACGACACAAATCAGCTCAAATGATATCAGGGGAATAGTACTCGGACTGGCGTCGGCAGTGCTTTATGCCATAGTTGTCAGCGGTGCAAGACTTATCAACATGGTTGATTCATACAAGAAGACGGCACTGCAGCTTCTGTCCGCGGGCATTGTGATGATTCCGTATCTTGCGGTAAAAGGAGTTTTCAGAAATCCGGTTCCGCAGGAAGCACTTACATTAAGGACGCTGATACTGGTCGGCATAGTCTGTATTGTTCATACAGGGATCATGTATCTGTGGTATTTCGAATCCATCAACCATCTGAAGATGAGCGAGGTCGCAGTACTCAGCTATATCGATCCGGTGGTAGCGATTATTCTCTCGCAGGTCATACTTCATGAAAGTATGGGCTGGCAGGGTGCGGTAGGTGCAGTATTGATACTTGGTGCGGCATTTGTGTCGGAGAAAGTATAAAAATAAAAAGAAAGGATATACCGTATGAAAAAGTATGACGTAATTGTAGTAGGCGCCGGCAACGGAGGCCTGTCTGCAGCAGCTTACTTTGCAAAGGCAGGAAAAAAGGTGCTGGTGCTTGAAAAACACAACCTTCCGGGAGGATGTGCGACCTCGTTTGTCAGAGGCCGGTTCGAATTTGAAGCAACACTTCACGAACTCTGTCAGATGGGTGACGGAAATAATGAAGTAAAGAGAGTAGGTGCGGTCCGTCAGCTTCTGGACGGATACGGACTGGATGTTGACTGGGTTGCGGTTGAGGAAGCTTTCCGTGCAATCGTATACGATCCGGAAAACGGATATGATGTGACTATGCCGGTAGGCATTAAGGAATTCACGGCAGCGATGGAAAAAGAAGTGCCGGGTTCGGGCAGATTCATACAGTGTGTACTTGAATACGGCAAAATGCTTTGTGACGGAGTTGAGTGGCTGGCGGATCATAACAATGAACCGGGACCGCTTGCCAAAGTAGAAATGCTTCTTAAATACGGGGATCTCATGAAAGTGGTTCCGAGATCGACCAATGAAATGCTGGACCGAATCGGAGTTCCCGAGAAAGCAAAATATATATTCGAGAGCTACTGGGATTATATCTCGGCAAATTCTGATCAGATGAGTTTTGCCGTATACTGCTTCATGACATATACCTACCTGACCCAGAAACCGTGGATCGCGCGGAAAAAGAGCCATGAAATCTCCATGGCATTTGATGACGCGATCAGGAAAATGGGAGGAGATATCTGGTACAACACAGAAGTGGTTAAGATAGATATCAAAGACGGCAGGGCCTGCGGAGTGCAGACGGCCGGCGGGGAATATATCGCCTGCGATCATATCATGTGCAACCTGATGCCGACGGTCGTATTCGGACGTATGGTCGATCCGAAGGAGGTGCCGGAGAGAGAGAAGAAACTTATTTCTTCCAGAATTATCGGACAGCACTGCTTTACACTCTACCTCGGACTGGATATCCCGTATGAGCAGCTAGGCTTCAAGGCATATGATACATTTGTCAGATTCACAGGTGATAATGTCAAACAGTACGAAGCGTTCGGAAACCTGGACACACATAAAGATTACTGCGTAACTATAATCAATGAAGTAATCCCGGATTGCTCACCTGAAGGAACCTGTATGGTTCAGTTTGCGAAATTCTATACAGACGATGCATTCAAAGATGTCACGGAAGAAGAATACTTCAGACTGAAAGACAAAATAGCCAGAGAAATAGTGGAGCATTTTGAAAAAGTCACCGGAATAGATCTCCAGAGCCATATCGAGGAACTCGTCGTAGCCTCTCCGGTATCGTGGGCACGTTATCTCGGAACCCCTCAGGGAGACGTCTACGGATACTCACCTGCCGGCTGGGACGGCATGTTCCCGAGAGTACAGTCCGGTCATAAGCTGGATTATACGGTCAGGGGCCTTCGTTTCTGCGGAGGACACGGGACACAGATGGACGGATATTCACAGGCATATCTTTCAGGCGCAGAGCAGGCAAGATATATGCTTGAGGAAATGTAAAGGAGGGCTGAACAATGGGAAAATACAATTATGACAAATCGGCCCTTAAGGGTCTTGGAGTAGGAGACTTTCTGAATGAAGTCAAAGTCAGAGAGGCACATATAGCTGCGGCACCGGCCTCGGAAATCAAGTCCGAATACAATGCAAATATCCTTGCAAAGAAGCTTCATCCAGATTATCAGGCCGTAAAAATATCAGAGATCAAGGACGGCCCTGATTCAAAGACTTACACGCTTGTTCCCGACGAGACAAAGGGGACGAAATCACTGGCGTATTTCAGAGCAGGACAGTATCTGTCAGTAGTTGTTCCGATGGGAGAGTCCTATATCTGCAGACCGTATACGATAGCATCCGATCCGAAGGATGCGCTCGGGGAGGAAAACACAAGCTATAAGCTTACAATAAAAAGGACAGCGAAAGGTTTTGCCAGTGACGCTGCACTTGATAACTGGAAAGCCGGAGACAGCCTGATCGTTTCTGCACCTCTGGGACAGTTTTATTATCAGGATCTTCGTGACGCAAAACACATCATCGCAGTTGCGGGCGGCAGCGGGATCACACCTTTCTATGCCATGGCAGCAGCGATAGCAAGCGGTGCGGAAGATTTCAGACTGACCATCCTGTACGGAAGCAGAACTGCAGACAGCATTATCCTCAAAGAAGAACTTGCGCAGGCGGAAGCAGGATCCGATGGAAAAGTCAAAGTGGTTCACGTACTGTCGGATGAAGAAAAAGAAGGATACGAGCACGGCTTTATCACGGCGGAACTGATCGGGAAATATGCGGACGGAGATTATTCGATCTTTGCCTGCGGTCCTTACCTGATGTATGATTTCCTCAGGAAAGAAGTAGAAAAACTGGGACTTCCGTCAAGACGTGCAAGATTTGAAGTTCCCGGAGAATTCGGAGATCCGGCAAGAGATCCGGAGTATCCGAAGGAGGCAGCGGGAAAAGAATACAGACTCAAAGTCATAGTTCACGGGGAGACTACGGAACTGACATGCCGATCGGATGAAGCTATCCTTGATGTCTGTCAGAAGGCAGGTATTCCGGTATCCAGTGACTGCCGCTCAGGCATCTGCGGGTGGTGCCACTCACGTCTGGTTGAAGGTGATGTCTTCATGCCGGCATCGGCAGACGGGCGTCGTGAAGCTGATAAGAAATTCGGATGGATACATCCCTGTGCAGCATATCCGGTAAGCGATGTCACAATAGAGGTATTCCCTTCGAGCTGAGAATATGAGATAATTCAGGAAATACTAAGCGGACAAGGTGCGGAATATGGATTTAAAAAAAGTAAAAGCAGTTCTGTTCGATCTGGACGGAACCATATATTACGGATCAAAGAGAATTGACGGAGCCAATGAGACGATCAGGTTTTTCAGAGATAATGAAATCCGTGTTTATTTTACGACCAATAATTCAACAAAGACACGCAAACAGATATACAATAACCTGAAAGGGATGGGAATAGACTGCAAGCTTGACGAAATCCTGAATTCCGGATATCTGGCAGCGCTTACAGCGAAGAAATATGAGCTTGAAGATATATATATCTTCGGATCACCGAATCTGCTGGAAGAGTTCAAAAGTCAGGGGATAAAGGTGTGTCAGGAAGAAAATGCTCAGAATCTTCTGATAGGATATGATCCGGCAATGACATATGACGGTCTGGCTGTGGCACTCAGGGTAGCTCTGCATGCCAGATGTATCATAGCATGCAACAGAGAGAGGGTATTCCCCGGAGAAGACGCAAAACTTATGCCGGGCTGCGGAGCGATGACGGCGCCGATCGAGTGGTGCGCAAACAGGGAATGTGACTACGTTATCGGAAAACCGAACACCCTTATGATCGATGTACTTACCGAGATGACCGGTATTTCAAGAAAAGGATTTCTTGTAATAGGAGATACTTATGAAAGCGATATCGTTATGGCAAATGTAGCAGGAGCCATGGCGGTACTTATCAGCGATACACCGCGCAGGGACGTACCTACGGTTGCGTCGATTGCGGATATTCCGAAGCTGTTTTAAGCTTCTCCGGTAAGACGGACAACAGTCATATCATGGCTGACGGCCTTCAGATATTTTCCGAAGGCGTCAGCCGTTTTTATTTTAATACTGGCTGTATTAACGCAGGGGTGACAACCAAGGTATTCTTCTTTAAGAAGATCTTCATCGACCAGCAGACGCACGGAACCGGCCGTATCATTCATAAGCCCCATAAGACTTACGGCGCCCGGTTCGATATCGAGATACTTAAGCATATATTCAGGAGATGCGAAGCTAAGCCGCGCACTGCCGATCTGCTTTGTTATTTCTTTTGTCTTAAAAGGCTTGTCTGCGGGCATAAGGAGCATATAAAAAGAGGTCTTCTGCTGATTGCACAGAAACAGGTTTTTGCACATAACCACACCGAGGACCCTGTCGATTTCTTCGCATGCTTCCATAGTCATGGCCGGTATGTCGTGATGATCCACTCTCTCGTATGTTATTTCATTTTTATCCAGAAAATCGTATACACGGATCTCACGGGGAAGAAGTCCTTCCGTAATTTCCGGTCTGCCGGTTTTTAATTCCATAAAAAACTCCATTCCGCCGCCGGGCAGCGGCACAAATAGTGATGAAAGTATTTTTCACACCAGATACTTTGTTTTGTCTTTGAATACATTTTACCTCATCCCAGGTAGTTTAACTATAGAAAGAAATGTAGTAGAATTATATCGTATCATTTAAACAGAGTCACAACGGAGGCATAATATGTCAGGATCAAAAGTATATTTTACAAATTTTAAAACAGAAGTCGGAGTATCATATCTTCAGAAACTTCATAATCTGATGAAGGAAGCCGGATTCGAAAACATTGATTTCAAGGATAAATACGTTGCCATAAAGATTCATTTCGGAGAGTACGGCAATATGTCATTTATCAGACCGAATTATGCAAAAGTGGTTGCCGATTATGTAAGACAACTTGGCGGCAGACCCTTCCTCACCGATTGCAACACACTTTACACCGGAAGCAGAAGAAATGCTCTGGATCATATGGATACGGCAAATCTGAACGGCTTTTCATACATCACCACAGGATGTCACGTAATTATTGCTGACGGACTTAAAGGAACCAATGAAACTCTGGTTCCGCTCAAAGGACTGGATGTCAGACCTGCCAAGGTCGGAACTGCCATAATGGATGCGGATATAGTGATTTCGCTCAATCATTTTAAGGGACATGAAGTTGTAGGTTTCGGAGGAGCAGTCAAGAATCTGGGCATGGGATCCGGTGCCAGAACCGGAAAGATGGATATGCACAGTAACGGAAAACCGCGTGTAACAAGGAGCCGATGCATCGGATGCGGAGCGTGCACAAAAGTTTGCGCACATGATGCACCGCATGTTACGGATGGTCTGTGTACGATTGATAAAGAGAAATGCGTAGGCTGCGGACGCTGCATGGGAGTCTGCCCGGCAGATGCTATCGATGCGGATTACAAAACATCGTCGGTTCTGCTTAATCAGCGTATAGCCGAGTACGCACTCGCCGTATGTCAGGACAGACCGAATTTCCATATCAATATGATCATGGATATTTCGCCGAACTGTGACTGTCACGGAGAAAATGACCTTCCTATCCTGCCCAATATCGGCATGGCGGCATCATTTGATCCGGTTGCGCTGGATCAGTGCTGCGTGGACCTGTGCCAGAATGCTCCGGTGGTTCCGGGAAGCCAGAGAGATCTCAGCATCCGAAAGATGAAAGCCGAAAGTCGGGTTATTCCTGATGACCCGTGGAGACAGAGCAATCCGGTCACCATCTGGAAACCGTGTCTGGAAAGAGCCGAGGAGATAGGGCTTGGTATAAGAACCTATGAAATGATAACTCTGGCATAAACCTGAATCCGATTCATTTTTAAGCACCACAAACAACGTGGTGCTTTTACATTGTTTACAATAAAGTTAAGAAACATGGAAAAATTGCTTTTAGAGGCGTCTGTATGGTAAAATGATAGTCGTTAAATTGGGTTTTTATGGGCACCAATTGCTTTTGTGTTGCCTATTGAGTAAGAACAAGGGAAAATCGGAAAATGAAAATCAAAGTCAGCAATTATATTTCACAGAAGCTGGTGGACTTTGGAATCACCCATGCCTTCAGCGTGGTAGGCGGAGGAGCTATGCACCTTAATGATGCCCTCGGTCACCAGGAAGGACTGAAAGTCACATATAACCATCACGAACAGGCATCGGCAATAGCTGCCGAGTGCTATGCGCGTATTGCAGGAAGAGTGGCCGTCCTGTGTGTTACGACCGGTCCCGGCGGAACCAATGCCATAACAGGTGTTGTTGGCGGATGGCTCGATTCTATACCTATGTTTGTGCTGTCAGGACAGGTACGTTATGACTGGACAGCCCGCTCATCGGGTGTGGGAATCCGTGCCATGGGAGATCAGGAATTCGATATATGCAAATCAATCTCATGCATGACGAAATACAGTGAGATGGTAATCGACCCGAAGAGAATCAGGTACTGCATGGAAAAGGCATTTTACTTGGCAAATAACGGAAGACCCGGCCCTGTATGGCTGGATATACCGCTGGATGTTCAGGGAGCATTCGTTGATACGGAAGAACTGACCGGTTTCGATCCGGTTGCGGAAGGATACGGCGATACTGTACCTACAGTTACGGAGGGCACGGTATACAGGATAATCAACAGAATCAAAGCAGCCAGAAGGCCGGTTCTTAACGCGGGAAACGGAATACGTATCGGACATGCGCATGAAGTTTTCATGCAGGTAGCGGAAAAACTCGGAATCCCGGTAGTGGTCGGATGGAATTCACAGGATTGCATGCCGAGCACCAATCCGCTTTATGCAGGTCGTCCGGGCAACATGGGAGACCGCCCGGGTAATTTCGCAGTACAGAATGCCGATCTGGTTTTCAGTGTCGGTTCGCGTCTGGGCATCCGTCAGGTCGGATTCAACTGCAGGGGATGGGCACGCGAAGCTTATACGATAGTAAATGATATCGATCCGGAAGAGCTTAAGAAGCCTTCGGTACACATATCCATGCCGGTATTCGGCGACTGCTTCCAGCTTTTGACATTGATGAATGAGATGCTGGATGACATGGGTGCCACAAAAGAAGACCCGGTATGGAAAGGCGGGGAGGGACTTCCGGGAAAGACTTGGAGAGAAACCTGCGACTACTGGCTCAGAGAGTATCCGGTAATTCAGCCGAAACACCTGACAATCGATGACAGCAGGGCAGCCAATATGTACGCCTTCTTTAAGGAGGTCGGGGACCGGGCCGCAGAAAATCAGGTCATCGTAGTAGGCAACGGATCTCCGTGTGTAGCCGGCGGTCACGGCCTGACGATAAAGAACGGACAAAGATATGTCTCCAATTCGGCGATAGCATCCATGGGATACGGACTGCCGGCATCCATAGGTGCATTCCGCGCCAATCAGGATGTACAAAAATACGATAAGGACATCATCTGTCTGACCGGAGACGGCAGCATCCAGATGAATCTGCAGGAGCTGGAGACTGTCATTTTCCATAAGATGGACATAAAGATATTTGTTCTCAACAACGGAGGATACCACAGCATCAGACAGACACAGAAGAAATTCTTCGGTGACAGGCCGCTCGTAGGAATCGGCGAGGACAGCGGAGATCTGGGATTCCCGGATATGGAAAAACTTGCCTGGGCTTACGGATTCCCGTATGTAAAGATAACGACAAATTCGCAGCTTAAATCAAAGATAGCACAGACTCTGGCGACGGAAGGACCGGTCATCTGCGAGGTATATGTCACACATGACCAGAACTTTGAACCCAAGTCATCAGGCAAAAAGATGCCGGACGGAACCATAACAAGTCCACCGCTAGAAGATCTGGAACCATTCCTTTCCGATGAGGAGATGGATGCGAATATGATAGTACCGAGGATGTAAGGAGTATAAATGAACATCATCATCACAGGCGTCTCGTCGTTTATAGGGCGTGCTTTGTCGCGCCAGCTTATCTCCGAAGGCTATGAGGTCTACGGAGTGGTAAGGCCTGACTCAAAAAACAAGGCAGGACTGAGCGATATACGGAAACTTCATATCATCGAATGCGATATTTCCGAATGTGAGAGACTGGCTGATGTGAAACTGCCTCCCATGTACGCCTGCGTCCACCTGAGCTGGGGAGGCACGACCAGAGAGGGCAGACAGAATCCTGAAATCAATGCAGTAAATGAAACCGATACGCTGCGCATGGTCAGGACGGCAAAAAAACTCGGATGTGAGAGATTTATATTCGCAGGATCCCAGGCCGAATACGGAGTGACACTCGACAGAGTCAACAGTAAAAAAGCAGACGGCGGACCCGTTGATGAGAAGTATCCGTGCAGCCCGCTCTCAGAGTACGGAAAATCGAAGCTGAAAATGCTGAGCTCATGCACATCGCTCTGCAGGGAGATGGAAATGACATATATACATCTGCGCATCTTCAGCACGTACGGAGAGGGAGATCATCCGACCACACTGGTAAGCAGCTGTGTTAAGGCATTTTCGGAGGATACACATATAGAGCTTACAGACTGCAGACAGCTTTGGAACATGCTCAACATCCGTGACTGTGCAAAAGCCATTTCGGATATGGTCGGATGTGTATTTACATTTCCGGATGAAGAGACCCCGGAGGATCACGTTGTAAATATAGCAAGCGAGGACACCAGACCTCTTTATGAATTCGTTGAGGCCATACATAAACGCATAGGCAGGGGAAGCTGTTCATTTACGCGAATCAGCGAATCTCCGGAGGGTACGCCGTATCTGAATCCGGACATCACAAAATTAAAAGCTTTGACAGGGTTTGTCCCGCAGGTCAGCTTTGACGAAGGACTCGACAGAATACTGGAAGATATGGCATCGCATTCATAAGAAAAGGAAAAGAAAATGAAGAAAATAAGCGTGGTAATTCCCTGTTTCAACGAACAGGAAAACGCAGAGGCTATAGCCGGTGCGGTTGAAGGACAGTTCAGGTCTGAACTTACGGATTATGATTATGAAATAATCTTTATTGACAATGACTCCACGGATGATACCAGAGCTATCATTCGCGGGCTCTGTGCGCTGAATCCGAAGATCAAAGCCATCTTCAATGCCAAAAATTTCGGACAGTTCAACAGTCCGTATTACGGCATGCTTCAGTCGACGGGTGATGCGACAGTACTTCTTGCTGCAGATTTTCAGGATCCCCCGGAAATGATAGTTGATTTTGTTCATGCCTGGGAAGAGGGTTACAAAATCGCGATCGGTATAAAGAAATCCAGCAAAGAGAACCGCATTATGTATATGCTTCGCAGTATATATTACAAAGCCATCAAGAAGTTCTCCGATGTTGAGCAGATAGAGCATTTTACAGGATTCGGACTTTATGACAAAGAGTTCATTGATGTCCTGCGCGGACTCGACGATCCGACACCGTTTTTACGCGGCATAGTTGCGGAACTCGGATTCAAACGCAAGGAGATACCGTACGAACAGCCGCAGCGACGTGCCGGAAAGACGCATAACAACTTCTACACATTATATGACGCTGCGATGCTCTCAGTTACGTCATATACAAAAGTCGGACTCAGGATTGCGACGTTTGCAGGGGCTGTCGTAGGCCTTGTAAGTTTTATCATTGCAATCGTGTATCTGATAATGAAGCTCATCTGGTGGGACCGTTTCCCTGCAGGAGCAGCTCCTCTGGTTATAGGTATGCTTTTCCTGGGAGCAGTCATACTTTTCTTCATTGGTTTTTTGGGAGAGTATGTGCTTACTATAAACCAGAGAGTTATGAAGCGCCCGCTTGTAATTGAGGAAGAACGCATTAATTTTTAAGTATTATACGAGGTTCCGGGAGACAGGAGTGTTTACCGGCTGAAAAACATGAAATATAAGATTGACGTCATCAGAGTCAGGGAAAATCATATTACACTTAACGGTTGGGTCGTTGGACGCAATCCTCTTTCCAGACCGGAATTCAAAGTGTGTGACGAAAATGACAGGCCTGTGAATTTCAAAGAAGTACCGACCAGACGTGATGATGTCAGCATGATTTATTTCAAAAAAACGGTAGATAATGATCTCGGTTTTGATATCACCTTCGATTATGAGAGGGGCAGGACATATTCTCTTTACATCATCATGGAAAATCAGATGAAGAGGATAAAGTTCAACGAGGAACTTATAGCCAGAAGAACAAGCGTGGGATATAAGCGCCGTGAAAAGATAAGAGATCTCTGCAATTTCGAGACCCTGAAGGTTGTAGTCGACAATCTTCAGAAGCACGGGCTCAAAGCAGTGTACGTCAAATCAAAGAATAAGATCAAAGGTCTGGACAGTGACTTTGAATATACGGAATGGTACGAGAGAGTACGTCCGGGTGATGATGAGATTAAAGCCCAGAGGCAGTTCGACTGGACAGACGGCGGAAAAAAGTCACCGGTCCGGTTTTCGATAGTAATCCCGGTCTTTGAGACACCTGACAATTATCTGAGAGAATTGCTGGACAGCCTCCTGAATCAGACATATCCGTATTTTGAGATATGTATCGCCGACGGAAGCAGAAAAGGTGCCGATAAGCGGAAACTGCTTGAAAGCTATGCTGCCGGAGATGCAAGAGTGAGATTCGAAGTTCTGGGGGAAAACCGCGGGATAGCGGGCAATACCAATGCGGCACTTGATATGGCCGGAGGGGATTATATAGTGCTCTGCGATCATGACGATGTTGTCCCTGAGACTGCCCTGTATGAATGTGCAAAGTGTATCTCGCAGACACCGGAATGTGACTGTCTGTATACGGATGAAGACAAGCTCGACGTGGACGGCGGAGGGATATTTGACCCGCATTTCAAACCGGATTTCAATATCGATCTTCTGCGTAGCGTCAATTATATATGCCACCTCTTTGTTTTCAGAAGAGAACTTATAAGCTCGGGCAGGGTCGGCAAATTCAGCCCGGAATATGACGGAGCGCAGGATTACGATTTCATTTTCAGGATTACTGAAAACTCGAGGTGCATCAGACATATACCGAAGATACTGTATCACTGGAGATGCCATATGAATTCCACGGCATCGAATCCGGAGAGTAAGCTCTATGCCTTTGAGGCCGGAGCACGCGCAATCAGGGCGCATTACGGCAGGGTTCATCCCGAACTGAAGATAAACAGGATCGAAAAAGGCGAAGATTACGGCATCTATCATACATATTTCGAACTTGATGAAGAACCGCCTGTTTCGGTAGTCATACCGAACAAGGATCATACGGAAGATCTTGATAAAGCGATCAGGTCACTCCTTAAAGGTAATTACAGGAATCTGGAATTCATAATTGTCGAGAACAATTCGACGCTTGATAAGACATGGAAGTATTACGAAGATATTCAGAAAGAACTTCCGAATGTCAAGGTAGTCAGATATGAAGAAAAAGGATTCAATTTTTCGCGGATCAACAACTTCGGAGTGAAATATGCATCGGGCCGGTACATCCTCTTTATGAACAATGATGTTGAGATGATAAATCCGGATTCCGTAAAAGAAATGCTCGGATACTGTCAGAGAGAAGATGTGGGCATCGTGGGATGCAAGCTTCTGTATGAAGACGACAGCATCCAGCATGCCGGAGTGGTGATCGGTTTCGGAGGAATAGCAGGACACACATTTATAGGTCTGTACGATTATCAGAAGAGCTATTTTCACAGAGCAGTCACAGCTCAGGATTATTCGGCAGTCACGGCGGCATGCCTCATGACAAAGAGAGATGTGTTTGACAGCGTGGACGGATTCTCCGAAGACCTTGCGGTGGCATTCAATGATATAGATTACTGTCTGAAGGTCAGAAGCACAGACAGGCTGGTGGTTTATAATCCGTATGCGACATTCCACCATTACGAATCGAAATCACGCGGACTTGAGGATACACCCGAAAAAGTCGACCGTTTCAACCGCGAAGTTGCAAAATTTATGAAGAAATGGCCCGAAATACTGGAAAAAGGCGATCCGTATTACAATCCGAATCTTACACTGCGCAAGTCCAATTTTGCGCTGCGTGATCTGCTCAAGGAAGGAATCGGGGAGCCGTATCACATGGAAGGCATAGAAAAATATTTATGATAACGATAATTATCCCGAATTATAACGGAATGAAATTCCTGCCCGACTGTATCGAGTCCTTAAAGAAACAGACAGCCGGTGGATTTGAGATACTCATCGTCGATAACGGTTCCCGGGACGGAAGTGTCGAATGGATCAAAAAAACGTCCGCATCGGACAGCCGCATAAAGCTGCTGGCATTACCGGAAAACAGGGGTTTTGCGGGAGGAGTCAATGCCGGGCTGCGGGCGACGGACAGTGAATTCGTGATACTTCTTAATAACGATACCGTCGCGGAGCCGGATTTTGTCGGGCAGCTTGAAAAGGGGATACGCAGATCCGATGACATCTTCGCTGTCAGTGCGCAGATGCTGAAGGCCTCGGACCATACACTTATAGACAGTGCAGGTGACGGAATCACCTGGCTCGGATGGGCATATCAGCGGGGGATAGACGAAAAAGCACAGCTCTATGACAAAGAAAAAGATGTATTTTCGGCATGCGCAGGCGCTGCGATATACAGAAAAGACATACTGGATGAAATCGGTTATTTTGATGAGATGCATTTTGCATATCTCGAGGATATAGATCTTTCGTGGCGTGCCAGACTGGCAGGATATAAAATCAGATACCTGCCTCAGGCCAGAGTTTATCATCTCGGAAGCGCCACATCAGGCTCAAAGTATAATGCGTTTAAGGTCAGGCTTTCGGCACGTAACAACATATATCTGCATTATAAGAACCAGCCGGCAGTTCAGCTGATCATCAATTTCATTCCGCTGTGGGCCGGAGTCCTGGTCAAGGGCGTATTCTTTAAAAAGAAAGGATATAAACAGGAGTACTGGGACGGAGTAAATGAAGGATTAAGAAACAGAAAAAACTGCCGTCGTGCCCCGAAGGCAAAAAAAGGATTGGTGACTTATCTTTCAATTGAAGGAAAGATGCTGTCGGGACTCGCGGAGTATACAATAAGTTTCTTGAAAAGGCACATATGATCAAAGAATATCAAAAACAATTAAACAGACTGCATGTGGTTCTGGACGCACTGGCAATTATCATTGCATATTCACTGGCATACTTAATCATAGCTTCCAGAAAAGATGCCATCGCTCTTCCTGCGAGATTCTACTTTTCGGTTCTGGTTATCATTGTTCCGGCAGCACTCATACTGAACTGGATGAACGGTATGTATGCACCGAAAAGATCACTCAGCAAACGCCGGGAGCTCGGGGGCATATTTACGTCCAATACAATACTGCTTTTGCTTTTCACTCTGGTATTGTTCCTGGGGTCGAAAAATCAGTATATCTACAACTTTTCACGAAGCCTCATCATTTACTTCTATGTCTTCACGATGGTACTGGAGACCATCGAAAGGGCGGCAATAAGGCTTGCGCTGAGAGATATACGTAAAAAAGGATATAACAGCAAGGAAGTCCTGCTGGTAGGTTACAGCCGTGCGGCTGAAGGATTCATCGACAGATGCAGGATGAATCCGGAATGGGGATACAGGATAAGAGGAATACTTGATGACCGCCGCAAGGCAGGCTATGAGTATAAAAAAATCCCGGTGATCGGAAGCATCGGTTCGCTTTCTAATCAGCTGGAAGAAAACAAGATAGAAAATACGCTTGATGAAATAGTCATCACGCTTTCGCTGCAGGATTACGATTATCTGGAAGACATAGTAAATGAATGTGAGAAATCCGGTGTGCACACAAAATTCGTTCCGGATTACAACAACATCATCCCTACGATTCCGCAGATCGAAGATGTACAGGGACTTCCGGTGATCAATATCCGGAGACTTCCGCTCTCGGAAGGTGTAAATGCTTTTTTCAAGAGATCTGTAGATATATTCGGATCACTTTTCGGTCTGGTCATTTTCTCACCGGTCATGCTGATCACCATGATAGCCGTCAAATGCTCGAGCCCCGGTCCGGTATTCTATAAACAGGAGAGAGTAGGACGTCACGGAAAATCATTCAATATGTATAAGTTCCGTTCCATGGTCGTGCAGGAAGAAGACGACGAAAAGAAAGAATGGACAACCAGAAACGATCCGCGCGTGACAGGAGTAGGCCGCTTCATCAGGAAGACGAGCATAGATGAGATGCCCCAGTTCTGGAATATTCTCAAGGGAGATATGAGCCTTGTCGGCCCCAGACCTGAGAGACCTCAGTTTGTCGAGAAATTCAAAGAAGAAATCCCGCATTATATGATCAAGCATCAGGTTCGTCCGGGTCTTACCGGGTGGGCCCAGGTCAACGGTTACAGAGGAGATACCTCGATAGAGGCGCGTATAGAGCATGACCTCTACTATATCGAGAACTGGACTGCAGGCTTTGATTTCAAGATAATGTTCCTCACGATATTCAAGGGATTCATCAATAAGAACGCATATTAAATCAGAACAGGATGATAATACATGGATCAGGACTATAAGAAATACAATTATGATAAAGGCGATGTATTGCCCAAAGGACATAGCAGAAAAAGGAAAATCGAAGAAGAGTTTTCCGATATTCCCGAAGCTCCCTCAAGGGCAAGAACCCAGACGGAAAAAAAGACCGGCAGCGTGCTTCTCAGGAGGATAATAATCTTCTCGATCCTTGAAGTTATGGCAATTTGCGGTATTTTTGTATACTCGTATGCATCAAAGCAGTATGCGAAGATTCAAAGACCGAGCGTCAGCCAGAAGGCAATAAAAAATGTCAATCTGTCAAACGAGGAAATCGAGGAGATTGACAGAGGCTATTGGAACATCGCGGTATTCGGCGTGGATTCCAGAAATTCGTCTGTAGGCAAAGGTGCCAATTCCGACGTTATCATTATCGTCAGTATCAATCGTGATACCGGCGAAATCAATCTTTGCAGTGTATACAGAGATACGTACCTGAAGGTCGGGGATGAAAAATATAACAAGATCAATAGTGCCTACTGTACGGGAGGACCCGAACAGGCACTCATCGCACTGAATGAGAACCTGGATCTCAACATCACGCAGTATGTTACCTTCAACTGGAAAGCGGTAGCAACCGGCATCAATATCCTCGGGGGTGTAGATATCGATATATCCAAGGCCGAGTTTGCATATATCAACGGTTTTATTACCGAGACAGTCAAGGGAACGGGAATCGGATCCACACAGCTTCAGCACGCAGGCATGAATCATCTGGACGGAGTTCAGGCAGTCGCCTATGCCAGACTGAGACTTATGGATAACGATTATTCCAGAACCGAGCGTCAGCGTAAGATCATCAAGCAGTGCTTTGAGAAAGCTCAGGGAGCAAGTCTGCAGACCCTGAATGATCTGCTGGGCAATATGCTTTCAATGGTTGCAACCAACCTGACCTGGCAGGACGGTCTCGATGCCATAGCCGAAATCAGTAAATACAGTATTGCGGAATCGACGGGATTTCCGTTTGCAAGAGCCGAAGCCAATATGGGCAAATGCGGAGCGTGTGTAATACCTCAGACCCTTGAAAGCAATGTCCGTGATCTTCATGAACTGCTGTTTGCTCAGGAAGGATACGATCCGTCCGAGCAGGTCAAGAATATAAGCAATTACATTTCCGCAAAGAGCGGTTATTATAACGAAGGAAAGAAAGCGGCGCCTGCTTCTACGGAAGGATATCTGCCTGCTTCGATTAAAGAAGAAGGCAGCCAGTCATCATCCGTATCTGCGGAGGGTGAAACGAACGCAGACGGTGAAAATCAGGACGGAGAAAACCAGAACAAAGAGCGTGAGAAGGAGTTCTTAAAGAAAGGTGACATGCTTGAGTATGCAATCAGCAAGGATGGTTATCTTATCTATGTTTCCGGAAGAGACGAAAAAGGAAACAAGACATACTCGTATTACCTTGATTCCTACGGTAAGCGAATCAAAATGATAGACTATGACGAGGACGGTAATCCGATTTACCTTTACGAGCTTGACGAGGACGGCAATTTCTATCTGGACGGTGATGAATTCCCGGATGACAGGGATGACGGTAAGAAGACAGAAAAAGAAACCGATGAGGAGGGACGTATCCTTCCGGGTCAGGGAGAAGATACAGATATCTACGGACCGGGAGGCGGCCCTGAAAGCGAAACAAAAAAGTCATCAGAGCCGACAGCACCGGGAGAAGACATACCTGAGGAAGAGTATCCGGGAGGACCGGGCGGAAAATCCGAAAAGACTGATGATCAGGGGACACCCGGAGCTTCGGAAAAACCCGGTAATTCAGAAAAACCCGGCCCATCCGATAAGCCTTCTCCGGAAAAACCGGATTCACCGGAACAAGAGTACCCCGGAGGTCCGGGCGGAGCCGAAGAGGAAGTACCCGCGGCACCCGGACAATAAAAGCATTAAAATAACACAGTTTGAACATACTTTTTTCACATTTGAGGAATATATTGGTTATATCACCGGATGAAAGGAGATAAATCAATGAATAAATTCCTCAAAGGAGTATTGATAGTTATAGGTGCGGCAGCAGTCGGTGCCGTTGCAGGACTCTCGATGTACGGAGTCAGCAAGGCCACAGGAGTGCTGGATGCATATTCCAATGTAGTAGCAGAGGCAAATCAGACAATCAGTCAGAAAACAGAAGCCTCTGAGGGCAAAAGTGAAAACAAGGTCGAGATAGGCAAATCTCTCAAGCCTCAGGCTGAAACACCGTCAGATAATCCGATTCATACAAATGCCGGCGCGGACGTATCCGCAATCGCAAAGGCCGCCATGCCTTCCATGGTATCCATAACCGGTATGACAGAGTATGAGGCATATTCCAATTTCGGAGGCTTCGGTGATTTCGGATCACTGTTCGGATTCGGAGGCATGGGCGGATCGCCTCAGACATACGAGACTCCTACGGCAGGATCGGGCATCATCATAGCAGAGGATGAGGATGAACTGATGATCGCGACCAACAACCACGTTGTCGAAGATACCAAGGATCTGGTCATCACATTCAGCAACGATACAACAGCACCGGCTGTCGTAAAAGGCAGAGACGTCGATAAGGATGTTGCGGTTATCGCAGTCAAAAAATCCGATCTTGAAGAAGGAACTTATGATTACATCCAGGTCGCAGCTATCGGTGATTCCGATAATCTGGAGATTGGTGAATGGGTAGTTGCCATCGGCAATGCACTTGGTGAGGGACTTTCGGTCACGGTAGGTGTCGTAAGTGCACTTGACAGGACGATGGAAGGCGAGGAGCCGGGTTCAAACCATCTGATCCAGACAGATGCAGCCATCAATCCGGGCAACTCAGGCGGAGCACTCATAAATGCTGCCGGTGAGGTAATCGGTATCAATGAGGCAAAATATGCTTCAACTCAGGTCGAAGGCATGGGCTTTGCCATTCCGATTTCTTCTGTAAAGGAGATACTTGACAATTTCTCGAATCTTGAAGCAAGATCGGAAGTAAGCGAGGAAGAACAGGGATACATCGGCATTCAGGGTCAGAACATAGACAGTCAGATGTCTCAGCTATATGATATGCCGAAGGGAATCTATGTTTTCAAGGTTGTTGAAAATACTCCGGCTGCCAATTCAGAGCTGCAGGAGAAGGATATAATCACAAAGCTGGACGGACAGTCTGTTGAGGATATGGAGGACCTGCAGGCGCTCCTCAAGACCTACAGGGCCGGAGAAAAGGTTACCGTTACGGTCAACAGACTGAATGATGAGAATTATGAAGAACGGAATATCGAGCTTGAACTGGCATCCAAAAAGCAGCTGGAGGCGGAATAAGCCGTAAATATATAAAAAACACATAAAAGCGAGGCTTTCAATAGCCTCGCTTTTATTGTATAGTTTCTTGTTTTATGGTATAATTTTTTAGCTTATGGGCAAATTATTGTAGGAGAGAGTTTTATCATGAAAGAGAACAACAAAGCAAAAGGCATTATCAAGCTTGTTATTACGCTTATTTTAGTAATAGCACTCGGATATTTTGCATGGACTGTAGTACGCGACAGCAATGCGGCACTGCAGGATGATTATGTAGCAACGGAAGAATCAGCCAAGAACACGGTTAAGCTTGGCCTTGATCTTGCTGGCGGCGTAAGTATCACCTATCAGACTGTCGATCCGAACCCTTCCGATGAGGATATGCAGGATACGATCTACAAACTGCAGAAGAGGGTACAGGGATATTCAACAGAAGCTGAAGTATACCGCGAGGGCAACAACAGGATTAATATTGACATCCCCGGTGTATCTGATGCAAATGCGATCCTTGAGGAACTCGGCAAGCCGGGATCACTTATATTTGTGGATCCGGAAGGCAATACGGTAGTTGACGGAGCTATGGTTTCATCTGCTCAGGCAGGAATAACCGAGGATCAGCAGAAGAACAAAGAGTATATTGTACAGCTTTCTTTCAACGAGGAAGGAACAAAGAAGTTTGCGGAAGCTACAACACAGTTTGTAGGTCAGCAGATTTACATCATTTACGACGGAGAGGTTGTTTCGGCCCCTGTAGTAAGAGAAGCTATCACCGGCGGACAGTGCCGTATCGACGGTATGGAAAGCTATGAGGAGGCAGAGAATCTTGCGACAACGATCCGTATCGGTTCTCTTTCACTCGAACTTGAAGAGTTAAGAAGCAACGTAGTAGGTGCCAAGCTCGGTCAGTCAGCGATGGCTTCCAGCGTGAAGGCATGCCTCATAGGACTTATCATCCTGGCAATCCTTATGATAGTCGTATTCAAGGTTCCGGGTATCGCAGCAGTACTTGCACTTTCGATTTATGTTTCACTTGAGGTCCTGCTTCTTGCGGCATTCAACGAGAACATTACCCTTACGCTTCCGGGTATTGCGGGTATCGTGCTTTCGATAGGTATGGCAGTAGATGCCAACGTTATCATTTTCACACGTATCAAAGAGGAAATCGGATTCGGCAAAACTGTTCCGTCAGCCGTTAAGACCGGTTTCAAGAAAGCTCTCTCAGCTATCATAGACGGTAACGTTACTACACTTATCGCAGCAATCGTGCTTATGATCAAGGGTTCAGGTACAGTCGTAGGTTTCGCACAGACACTTACACTCGGTATTGTGATCTCGATGTTCACAGCACTGTTCGTAACAAGATTCATCATCAATACATTCATAGATCTCGGACTCGATAAAGAGAAACAGTATGGTGTCATTAAAGAGAGAAAGGCCATCGATTTCATCGGAAAGAGGAAGTATTTCATTGCATTCTCGGCGGTCCTTATTCTTGCGGGATTCATCGCTATGGGAATCAATATGGCAGGCACAGGTGACCTTCTTAATCTCGGCATCGATTTCAAGGGCGGTACATCAACAAACGTAACATTCAACGAGGATATGTCACTTGAAGAGATATCAACACAGGTAGTTCCTGTAGTTGAGAAGGTTACGGGCGATGCAGACGTACAGACACAGAAGGTTGCAAATTCAAACGAAGTAATCATCAAGACAAGAGAACTTTCACAGCCTGAAAGAGAAGAGCTTCACGATGCTATGGCAGAGAACTTCGGAGTTGATAAAGAAAAGATTACCGAAGAGAACATCTCAGGAGCTATCAGCGGAGAGATGAAGAGGGATGCTCTTATCGCAACACTTATTGCTCTGGTGCTTATGCTTGTTTACATCTGGTTCAGATTCAAGGATATCAAGTTTGCGGCAAGCTCGGTTATCTGCCTTGTACATGATGTTCTGATAGTTCTCGCATTCTATGCGATCATCAGATGGAGCGTCGGCTCAACATTTATCGCATGTATGCTGACTCTGGTAGGTTACTCTATCAACGCAACTATCGTTACTTTTGATCGTATCCGTGAGAACATCAACATCCTTCCGAAGAGCACTCCGAGAAGCGTGATTGCAAACAAGTCGGTTACAGAGACTCTTTCAAGAAGTATATATTCATCACTTACAACATTCATCATGGTACTTGTGCTTTATATCTTCGGTGTTTCATCGATCAAAGAGTTCGCACTTCCTATCATGGTAGGCATCGTATTCGGAACATATTCATCTATCTGTCTGGCAAGCTCCCTGTGGTTTATCTTCGGCGGCGGGGATGAGAAAAAAATAACAGCAAAGCAGAAGGCTGCTGTGAAAAAAGCCTGAATCCGAATTAAGTAAATGAAGTATTCGTACAAGATAAAAGCAAGAGACTCTCTTGCAAAACATGCGCATGTCGAGACGGTACATGGCAGCATCGAAACCCCGGTATTTATGAACGTGGGCACGGTGGCGGCCATCAAGGGAGCGGTATCCACTGATGACCTCCGTGAGATAGGTACTCAGGTAGAACTGAGCAATACCTATCATCTCCACGTTCGCACCGGAGATGAGCTGATCAAACAGTTCGGCGGACTGCATAAGTTCATGAACTGGGACAGACCGATCCTTACCGACTCGGGCGGTTTTCAGGTGTTTTCTCTTGCGGGATTAAGAAAAATCAAAGAAGAGGGCGTCACCTTCAACTCTCATATCGACGGACATAAGATATTCATGGGGCCTGAGGAGAGTATGCAGATACAGTCGCATCTGGCATCGACCATCGCCATGGCATTTGATGAGTGCCCGCCGGCACTGGCAGAAAGAAAATATGTCGAGGATTCCGTGGCAAGAACCACGAGATGGCTTGAGAGATGTCAGAAAGAAATGGCAAGACTCAATATGCAGGAGGACACCATCAACAAAGAGCAGCTCCTGTTTGCCATCAATCAGGGAGCGGTCTATGGCGATATCCGTATCGATCATGCAAAGAGGATATCGGAAATGGATCTCGACGGATATGCAGTCGGCGGTCTTGCAGTAGGGGAGACTCACGAGCAGATGTATCATGTGCTCGAGCAGGTAGTTCCGTATCTTCCGGTTGAGAAGCCGGTATATCTTATGGGAGTCGGGACTCCGGCGAATATTCTGGAAGCTGTGGACAGAGGAGTGGACTTTTTCGATTGTGTATATCCGACCAGAAACGGAAGACACGGCAATGCATATACCAATCAGGGCAAGCTCAACCTGTTCAATAAGAAGTATGAACTCGATGAAAGACCCATAGAGGAAGGCTGCGGATGTCCGGCCTGCAGATCGTATTCAAGAGCCTATATCCGGCACCTGCTGAAAGCCGGAGAGATGCTGGGCATGCGTCTGTGCGTATTGCACAATCTGTATTTTTATAATACAATGATGAGCGAAATCAGAGATGCCATAGATAAGGGCAATTATAAAGCATATAAAAAACAAAAGCTTGACGGCATGGCAGCCGCAGGCAGAGAGGATCAACAATGAAGAAATTAACAGCAGCAATCACAGCAATCGTAACAACATTACTGATGACAGGATGCGCACAGGGTGCAGATGCAACGGGTGAGAGCAGCGGAGGCGGCTTTACACTCATTATTGTCTACATCGTTATCTTCGGAGCTCTTATTTATTTCATGAGCATTCGTCCTCAGAAGAAGGAAAAGAAAGCACGCGAGACCCTTATGGACAGCCTTGCAATCGGAGATGCAGTATTAACAACCGCAGGCTTCTACGGAGTTGTAATCGATATGACAGATGACACAGTTATCGTTGAGTTCGGAAACAACAAGAACTGCCGTATCCCGATGCAGAAAGCAGCCATCGTTCAGGTCGAGAAACCGGATCAGGCTAAACCTGTAGATGAGCAGAAAAACGAGATTTCAAAATAAATGAGAAAAGTTGTGGTGGGCCTTTCGGGCGGAGTTGATTCCGCCGTTGCGGCAGGCCTCTTACAAAAAGAATATGAAGTCATAGGAGTCACCTTGCAGATGCAAGGTGACTGTTTGAATGATGACATTGCAGATGCCGAAAAAATCTGCAAAACACTGGGGATAGAGCATCATATCATAGACTGCTCTGAAGCATTTGAAAAAGAAGTAAAGGACTACTTTGTTTCGGCATACCTCAGAGGGACGACGCCAAACCCATGCACGAGGTGCAACAGATATCTCAAGTGCCGTGCGCTTTATGATTATGCGGATGAGATCGGAGCCGATTTCTATGCCACAGGGCATTATGCATTTGTCGATAAGTTAAACAATGGCAGATACGCACTGCGCAGTGCGGATTCGAAAAAAGATCAGGCATACGCTTTGTATATGCTGACTCAGGAGCAGCTCGGCAGACTGATCCTGCCGCTCGGGAGTTATGGCAAGGACGAGATCCGTGCAATGGCCTCCGGGATGGGACTGAGCGTCAGTGAGAAGCCGGACAGCATGGAGATATGTTTTATACCTGATCACGACTATGCGAAATTCATAGAGGAATATACCGGAGAAATCAGACCGGCCGGGGATTTTGTTGACGCAAAGGGCGATTTTCTGGGGCATCACAGAGGTATAACTCACTATACCGTAGGACAGCGCAAGGGACTGGGGATCGCTTTCGGAGAGCCGAAATTCGTAAAAGAGATACGGCCCGGTACCAATCAGGTCGTGCTTGCGGACAATGATGAGCTGTTTACGGACAGACTGACCTGCAGTGAGGTGAACTTCATGGGGATTGACGAATCCGGGGCAGCGGGACAAAGTGCAATTGCCAAAATCAGGTATAGCCATAAAGGGGAGAAGTGTAGTATAATAAGTTTCGCTGACGGTGTGATGACAATTGAATTTGAATCACCGGTCAGAGCAGTGACTCCGGGACAGGCAGTTGTCTTATATGACGAAGACGGACATGTCATGTGCGGAGGAACGATAGTGTAATGACATTCATCGGATGCAACGAGTTGCATCCGGAGAGGAGCCGTGACGAAACGAAGCGAGTTACGGGCAAAGCCTGTAAGGAGCAGAAGTGAAGTCCACGGAAAGAAAGGTTTTAAACCGGGCGAAACAGGTTTCGCCCGGAGAGGAGCCGTGACGAAACGAAGCGAGTTACGGGCAAAGCCCGTAAGGAGCAGAAGTGAAGTCCACGGCGACGAGCAGACGTATCGAAGTGGTCATAACGAGCCGCACTCGAAATGCGGTCGCCGGGCAACTGGCGCGTGGGTTCGAATCCCACCGTCTGCGTAAAGCAAAAGGTCCCGTAAGGGGCCTCTTGTTTTACGCAAATGGTGAAGGAAGAGAACCCATGGTGAGCCCGCAAGCGTCCAAGAAGACAAGCAAAGCGCAGTCTGATTGGAAACGCGAGCGCGTCCATGAGCGAAGCGAATGGGAATCCCACCGTCTGCGTAAAGCAAAAGGTCCCGTAAAGGCGTCCTTAATTAGGGATTTTTAATCCGAAAAGAATTCGGCATAACTTACAGCAATGTAGGCTATGCCGTTTTTCTTACTTCTTCGGGGATATCGACTGCCCCGATGAAATTCCAAATGATTGCAATCGTCTGTTTCTTTGTTCTTGTGCCGGGAACTTTCTCAGGCTGCTGAACTTCAATTCTCTCCACAAAGGTTCTGATAATCTCCGCAGTAAGCTCTGTGATGTCCGTGTACCTACGAACAAGGGTAAGAAACGAATCTACATTCAGCCTTTGCTCCTTTGAGGTGTCAATGAACTGCTGCAGTTCTGCAGAACGTCTTTCAAGCTGTTTCTGTTCTTCCTCGTAGGTTGCGGACATCCTGCTGAAACGTTCATCGGAGATCTTGCCGTCAATGTTGTCTTCGTAAAGTCTCTGAATAATGGAATCAAGTTTTGCAATCCGGTCTTTTGCCTGTTCCAGTTCTCGATGACTGTCACGAAGCTGGTGGTCGAGTTCCTTTTCATTCTGTCTGGTCACAAGCTGCACAAACTCTTCTTCATGTTCACGGGCGTAAGCGGTAACCCGCCTTATTTCATGAAGCAGGATTTCTTCCACCTGAACATTGTGGATTTGGTGCGAGGTACACTGACCTTTCTTTTTGCGGTATGTGGCACAGACAAAATGCTCCTGTTCGTGCGTCCATCCTCTGGCCCTGACCTGATAGAGCTTTGCTCCGCAGTCAGCACAGTAGAGCATTCCTGAAAGCACCGGCATCTCTCCCATAGGAGTAAGCCTGCGTCTGCTGTCACGGATTCGCTGAACGATATCGAAGGTCTCCTGGTCAATGATGGCTTCGTGCGTATTTTCAAAAATGAGCCATTCCGAAGGGTCGTTCCAGATGCGTTTTTTGCATTTGAAGGACTTGGTATGGGATCGGAAGTTAACAGTATGGCCGAGGTATTCCGGCTTAACAAGGATATCTCCAACAGTCCGTGGAGACCAGTCGCAGGGGTCTTCTGGAGGATTTGCACAAGGATTAAGTCCGATTTCTTTCCAGTGAACGGTCGGAACCGGAACCTGCTCCTCATGCAGTCTTGCTGCAATCTGAGATGGACCGTATCCGGAAACACAGAGATGGAAGATTTCCTGTACCACTTTAGCGGCTTCTTCGTCAATGATCCAGTGGTGCTTATCCTCCGGGTCTTTCAGATAGCCGTATGGAGGATTCGTGGTCAGCGGCTTTCCGGAATTTCCTTTGTTCTTAAATACGGCCCTTATTTTTCGGCTGGTGTCCTTGGCATAAAACTCGTTAAAAATGTTGATGAACGGAGTCATGTCGTTTTCAGTACCATTGATGCTGTCCACACCATTGTTGATGGCAATGAAACGGACATCATTGTTCGGGAAAAGCATTTCCGTGTACATCCCGACCTGCAGGTAGTCTCTTCCGAGACGGCTCATATCCTTGACTATGACCGTTCCGACAAGCCCGTCATCAATCATTCCAACCAGCTTCTGCCAATCCGGTCTGTTAAAATTGGTGCCGGAATACCCGTCGTCCACAAAGCAAATCGTGTTGGAAAAACCGTTCTCATCAGCGTATTTTTGAAGGATGGCTTTCTGGTTAGTGATGCTGTTGCTCTCGCCCTGAAGTTCATCGTCCCTAGAAAGTCGGCAGTAAAGTGCCGTAATCTTTCCGTCTGCGATAGCGGAAGACTGTCTTGTTATTTTGTTTTTATCCATGTTGTTTTTCTCCTTTCCGACAGTCTTCAAGCGGTACTACATATTCCCGTACTATCGCAGCAATAGCAAGTCATTTATCGGTTTTTATTGTGAACGAACCGATAACTTTTCGCCTTTTAATCCGGCGTTTGTAAGGATAAGACTTTTCACTTTTTCGTATGCCGTTTCTTTCGCATGATCGCTTTGAACCGAGATTACTGTAAATAATGTATTGCCGACCTGCATACCGGAAGTGGCACACGGCTTTCCTTTGTATGTCATATTTTCTTCCATGCGATTCACCTTGCAAAATTACGCAGTTTCTTCCTCAGCAATTTTAAGAACCTTTACCGCATCGGAACGGATAAGTTTCCCGTCAAGGAACTCATATCCAAGATAACCGATCTGGTTGTTCAGAGCGAACAGTTCGTTGAGCCTTCTGACATAGACGGGGCTGCGCTTGATGATCCAGTAATAACTGAAGTCCCCGAAAGCAATAGGCTTCTCGTTATCATCGGCATCCGGCATATCGTTACAGATTATCACGGGTTTGCCGAGAATAGTATCGTTGGCATGATTCCAGATATAGCTCCCGTCACTGTCCTTCAGATTGCGGAGAGCAAGTGCTGTCTTATCGTTCATGAGCCACACAGCATTTTTGCGGTATTTCTTATCGACTGAGAAGAACAGGTCAATCACACTGTCAAAAGTGATGGCGGCTGTGGTGACGCCGGTTTCCGCTCCTGCGGTATCGTCAAGAATTCCGACAGGCTCACTCTCACCGGTACCGTTGACGAACGTTCCGTCCTCTGCCTCGGCAAACGCCTGGGAGAGTACCTTTACGATATGGCCCTCAATGTCGAAAGAGGCATCATGTACAAATTCCAGAGATGCTCTCATAATGGTGGCAAGCTTGTTGTTGTTAACGGTGATACGGGTAAAATCATCGGCAATGTCTGCAATGTCGATATCACCATACTCCGGCACAAACTCCGCCGTAACTGTACTGTCATAGGCATATACATTCGGGGCACCGGCAAATTTGTTGATCACATTCGCGATTGTTCTGAAAACGCTCTTGTCTTCGATTGCTTTTTCATATTTGCTGTCAGCGGAATCCGGGAACATATATCCTCCGGCATTCGCGTTCTGAGCCTCATTGATTACTACATGTTCCGGCTCATTGCCTCTCATGTAGTTCCAGAAATTACGAGCATAGTTATTTTCTTTGGTGACATTTTTCATGTCTGTATAGTTCTTCATAGATATAATCCTCCTGAAATTAGTGTTTTTTGTAGAAACGGCGGGCACGGAGCAGAAGGACTGCTCTTTTCACTCTGCCGATATAATTGCAGCGTTTTGCTTCGTCGAGCGTCCGCTCGATTGTGCAGTACCAGTAGGTTTGCTCACCAACGGACATTCCGTAGTAGGTGTTAGCGGTGATTATCTTCGGCAGCATAATCACTACCGAGCCGTGAGCCTTGTTGGGAATGACATCAAGCACATAGAAAGTGCTGAAATCTATCTGCCCTGCAAGGCATTTAGTGATTCTTTCCGGTATCTTCATGGTGACTTCCTCCGATGATTTGAATTTGGGGTTAATTACCCCTTTGAATACGCTTTTTTTACACGCGAGACCCCGCGTCGGTCTTCGTGAGCTTTCCTTGTAGAGATTCAGACCGCCCCTGGGGGCATTTGCACCTTGGGCACTCATACAAAGCGTGACGTGTGCCGTCTGTCGGAGTGGAGATGGCTCTCAGTCCGGCATTGCAGTACGGGCAGTGGATGGTGAGTTCTTCAGTCTCCTTTGCCGACAGCGGCTTTGAGGAACACAGCCGGAAACAGTACGGAACGATCTCTTCAAGGTACAGGCTGTGATGCTCGGAAACGGTATGTTTGTCCGCTCCCATGAACATTGGTACTTTTTCCTTTCCGTCTGAATCCGCATCGATAAGAGGGTGGTATTTGATATCGAACATCATTCCTCCACCTGCTCTTTCATGATTTCCATGCCGCGGCTGTTGCAGAACGCGACAGCAGATGCGAAGTCTCTGAAAAAGACGCTGCTGAATCCGTACACAACCTTCCAAGGCAGAGGGTCGTTGCGTTTGCATTTCATGATGACTACTGGCAGTCCGTTTCCCGTCTTGCGGAGCTGCAGCCCTTCATACAGTCTGTCGCTAAAGTCTGAGGGTTTCATTCCGTATGGCAGTTTTCCTTTTTCTGAAATAATCCCGATGGGTCTGAATTTCATTTCTGTTTTTCTCCTTTCTTCGTTTTCATACCGGGTCTTGTGACAACTTGACGAAAAATCTCTATACGCGCGAAAACCATTCATTTCTATATGGGATATATAGGTTTTTATGATTTTCTCTTGTATATAAATTCTTGTCTTGTCTGTCACAAACAGCCCGAAATGTAGGTTTATTAAGTCTTTTTTGCTGTGACAACTTCTGAGACAAGTGACAACTTATCCGCTTGTCTCAGCGGGGTTGTCACAGACATAAATTCTCTGCTGACCATAGAGAGGGATGCGTTTTCGCTGCGAACTCTTCGTCCAGCCGGGCAGTCTCGCCAAAATGGCAGATATGCTGTAGCTGTCGGAAGACTTCATATCCTCTTTCGGTTTACCGAAGCATTCGCTCCATATTTCAATGTTACTGACTTCGGTGCGTCGATGAGTGCCGACCGGTCTGGTCGGATCTTTCGACTCGTGGATGTAGCTTCGGCGTTCATAGATGTCCATTGCGTCCCAGTTATCCGGAAGAAGCATATCAAGGTATTCCTGCACCAATCCTTCACGGTCATCCCGCTCCATAGCCATACGCTGTTCCTCTCTGGCATATGCCTCCAGCTTTGGCGGCAGGAACAGTTCTTCACCGCGTTCGCAGAGAACAACGGTCTCGGCCCAGATTTGATTGACCGTTTCCTGCGTCATATCCCAGGGCTTGTACTTTCCGTTTCCGCTTACATTAATGTTCCAGTATCTGCGGTTGCCGGTGACATCCCGGAGATATCCGTTGTCGCTGTTGGTCGTTCCGAAGAAAACGCACTGTCTCGGATGAGGCGTTACTCTTTTTCCGAATGAAGCACGGTACTTATCATCCTGCCTTGATGCGAAAGCTTTTACCTTATCGATATCGGCTTTCTTCATTCCGGCAAGTTCACCGATTTCCATGATCCAGTAGCCTTGCAGTTTCTCAGCAGCGGTTTTATCATTCATATCGGACAGGCACAGGCTGTCGGAAAACCATTCCATACCGAGTTTTGCGATAAGGGTGGATTTACCGATTCCCTGAGGACCGACCAGAACCGGCAGGTAATCAAACTTGATGCCCGGACGGTAGATACGCTCATGAGCCGCACAAAGCGTTTTTCTGCTGACTGCTCTCGTGTACTCATTATCTTCAGCACCGAGGTAATCGATGATGAAGGAATCGACACGGGGAATTCCATCCCACTTTGGCAGACTGTCGAAATACTCCCTGATGGGATGATAGGAGCGGTCATCGGTAGCTTTGGTTACGGCAATGTCATAATTCCTTGCGGAAAATGTGCCGTAATGCTCGTCCACATAGCAGATAAGTTGTGCGTCATCCGCATCTCTCCAGAATCTTGCCGGATGCTGCCACGGAACCTCACCCTTGATTTCCATACCGTCAGCCAGCTGATTGAAAACGATATTCTTCATATAGATATCGTTCTTCATAATCAGAAGTGCATTATGGAGCGTATTGGATATCGTTCCGTTCTTTTCAACCGTTAGAGCCGCTTTCCAGTTTTCCTCATCGCCAAACTCAGTAATGGCATCCTTTTGCTTTTCGGCAAAAAGTTCTGCTTTTACATCAGGATTTGTCATAGCGAGTTCACACATTTTCTGAAAGGATTCTTTTTCGTCCTCGTCACCGAAAAGATGAACACGGACAAGGTCAAATGCGTTCAGAAGCTTACCGCAGGCTGGGTCTGTTGCATGGTGGCTGTAGGCAAACTTATCATCATAGATGACAACTCCGGCAGTACCTTCACCGGGGATATAATCGTATCTGTCCGGTTTTACCGAAGGTTCATAAATGTCCGAAAGATAGGTACTGATAGCACCATCGATGCCAAGAGCCTCACAGAACGCACGGACAGTGCCTTTTTTCGTAAGAGGGTCCGCCTGGCGTTTCTGTGAAGTTTTTCGTACCTTTTCTTCCTTGGCAGCCACAGGCAAAGTTGAAAAGTCTCTCCAGTTCGGATGCTCTGCCAGATATGTATCCGGGTCGAGCCAGTCACCTTCGATGACCTTACAGATAAACTCCCCATCTGCCGGAGTGGTCGGCCAGTACATCAGCTGATTTGAAAGATGCGAACATACATCGAATTTGTCGATGCCCCATTCGGCGGCATAGTACCTTGAAAGAGCAACGAACTCATCCGGTGTCACATCTCTGGTCAGTGGAATGATGATACGGCAGCGAGGAGCCTGTGGGGTATGTCCATGGGTGGTGTACAGGCAGGATGCGTATTTGCTGTTTTCCGTATAATGGTCGATAAACCCCGGACCGGCATCATCACTGTCCAACGTAAGCATGGAGCGGCAAATGACTTTTTCCATCTTTCTGCGTCCGTCTTTCAGATGACCGCCGACAAATCCGCCTTTGTCTTTTGTGGCATCCTTATCCGGCTTTTTCATCTGCCGGTATTCCGCTGTAGTCTCTGCTGTTCGGAGAGTGTTCTGTAGCCTGGATATCAAGGCGGCAAAGGTTATTGTCCCGTTTTTCCAAAACAGGGAATTACAGCTGTTGCCGAAAGAAATGGCAAGTTCACGGTCTTTGATAATTGAATCGTTCATTTCCTGTTTCCTCCTTTCCGGGGTATTTTTCCTCTCCCCATATACGGAGAATTTGGGTGCCGTTTCAGGGGGTGTTTTTCAAAAAATGTTCGGAAATTTTTTCTGAAGCCTTTTTCCAGCACTTTCGATGCTTTCCCGAACAGATGATTCATCCTTGTTTTCTATTCGTGCAATCTCTGCAATGGTCTTTCCTTCAAGGCGCATCTCAACCCGTCTGCGTTGGACTTTTGATAGTACTGAGAGGTATTTTTCCATACGTTCATCCTCGTCTTCCTCTTCATAGCCGAGATAGATGGTTTCAGGCGTATCCGTATCGGCATAGTCCATACCTTCGTAGATGAGTGCATCAAGACTGTACGGGGCATAATAGCGATATTGCCTGTTCTTATTTTCCGTAGTGCGATGCTCTTCTGACATGAATGCGGCAACATCTTCGGTGGCTTCAACGATTGCCACAGACCCGTCTTCCAATTTGTACTCAATAAACATTTCCGGTCCTTTCCGCCTGAAAGCGGTCGGGGCCGGAATGCACAGGAGCCGGGATAATAGTGCCTGATTGCGAAAAAAGGCGCACTTATCCAGGGGTACCTATATCTACCCTCTGCAGTCTGCAAAGTTTGATATGTATCCCGGCCCTTATACGTAATCAGGCTTTCGATTTTTAATTTTTTATGTGATAGCCACACAGGTGGCTAATCAACCGTTTTAATAACAGGAGATCTTTTTTTAGTGGACCCCTAACAGGTAGCCACGGGAGATGTCACAATCTGACGTTTCTCCGAAAGAACCCTTCACAAGTCTCAGGACAAATAGAAACTTTTCGTACACCATTTTTGAAAAGAATCTTTTCATCCTCCCGATACCCACTGGAGAAAAAGCCGTATTATGGCTGAAAGATAATTCCCTCCTAACTGGTAGCCTCGGGAGCGGAGCGAAAAGGACGTTTTAATAAAAAAAGTCCTGAAACTTATTGAGAGATGTATCTCTCTACAAGTCCCAGGACAAAAGGGAGTGGATTAACGAAATTTTCTTCGAAAAAAGTGCCGCCCTATAAAATTTCTATGCAAGGCGGTAGAAAAATTCACGATTTCGTGATATACTATATATTAATCAATGCATTTCAGGTAAGGAGGCTGCCATGGCTGTTAGTTACAAGAAATTATTTCATATGCTGATTGATAGAGATATGTCTGCGGCACAGTTACAAAAAGAAGCCGGATACAGTGCAAACATTTCCACAAGGCTCAGGAAAGACATTTATATATCCCTGGAATCTGTGGAAAAGATTTGCAATGTACTGAATTGCAAGGTTGATGATATCGTTGAATTTATTCCGGGCAAGGAGGAAGAAGTTTGAAACAAAGAAGTAGCGGATAGTGAAAAGCAAAAGGTAACATAAATAAG
>JAUNOA010000086.1 GCA_030531245.1 Lachnospiraceae bacterium | reverse complement strand
AAGAAGGGTCGAGAGAAAAGGAGGAAAAGAAACCATAAACTGGGTTTGCAAAGACCGAAGAAAAGGAAAAAAAGGCAACGGCTGCAAGAACCTGATTCTTCCCGAAGAGGAAGTTCTGGAGGCTTTGACAGAGGCATTGGGGTATGAGTGGAATGGAGTGGAAAATGCAGATGAAAAGACTTTTGAAAAAATAAAGGTTGTAAAAGTTTATGAGGACGGAACTCTTGATGTTGAATTACATGAAGAAACTAAAACTGCATAAGATAATCCGACCCGGCTTGTAGAGCTTTAGTAGTTCTGCAGGCCGGGCCTTTTTTGTTTCTGTTATTCATCAAGGTATGGTAGAAAAGATTTCAGCATGATATGAAGTTGTGTCCCAGGGGCTGATAGTGCCGGAGTTTTACCGGCGTTGTCAATTTCCAGTCTGTCTGCGTTTTTAATTGCATCCGGAAGATTCGGGCGTAAAACAGAAAAAATGTCTTCCCTGTTTTTGCTATAGCTGCCACAACCGATTTTCTTGAGATGGTGTGAAAGC
This sequence comes from Lachnospiraceae bacterium, assembly GCA_030531245.1. Taxonomy (GTDB): domain Bacteria; phylum Bacillota; class Clostridia; order Lachnospirales; family Lachnospiraceae; genus Darwinimomas. The sequence goes on along the minus strand of JAUNOA010000086.1, from coordinate 2,203 downwards.
TTAGGGTAGTAATCATTCCGGCTGATGTCAGAGTGAAAATAGCTGAAATGGAGTAGAAACCAAAGCTCGACACATTGGTTTGACCATATGGCGTGGTACTCGGTTTCACCAGACTCTTCAGTAGCGGCCTTGCACAAATCTACAACAGAGTTGAAATTCTCTGCCGGGAAATCGTCTTTGTCGTAGACAATCCAAATATGCTGATAAGGGTTTCCGGCATTTCTGGCCAGCTGCTTGGCCATCTCCATCAGGGAGACTGTGTTCATTCCTTCTCCGGAAATCTCAATGTGCACCTTTTCAAGGCCGTCGTTATTGTTGATTGCTGTTCTCAAGCCTCGGAAATAATTAGGTTCCGTTTTAGTTCCTTCAGTAACGACTAAGTGATAGGGAATTTTTATTTTTCTTTTGCCTTCGTTACGTGGCGATATCCATCGCTTGCCCTTATCGGATTTCTTATCAGGTTTCAGGCTCATGACCATTCACCTCCGGAAATCATGTTCTGCAGATAAGGATCAGCACCGTAGCGTCCTTCCAGGTATTGCTTGTCGTAGGCGGCTGTTGTTCTGATTCTATCGTTGGATTCATCCCTTATTTCATACAGGGAGTACAGTTCGCTCTTTTTGTCGTTTCCTGCTGCAGCAAACCAGATTTCATCACGTCTGAATACTGAGCTCTTGAGTGTTGACATATCATGTGAGGTAAAGAGCAGTTGTGCACCTTTCTTGTTTACATTAGGGTTAGTAAACATAGCAATCACATAGCGTAGCAGCTTCGGATGAAGCTTTGCATCTAGTTCGTCAATAACCAGTAAGCTTCCCCTTTGTAAGGCTAGCATGACAAGCGGCAGGGAAATGAAAAGCTTCTGCGTCCCGTCAGACTCCTCTTCATAAGGCAACTCGTAAGATTTTCCGTTTAACTGACGGGTTACGATGATGTCCTTTTTGTCCTCATCATATTTAAAGTCGCTGATGTCGATTCCGCAGTCATTCAGAATGCGAACAAATCGCTTATGCTCTTCCTCATTGTTTGCAATCATGATCATTGCTTCGGCTAGTGGATCTGCATAGCTTCTCATAATGCATGACTCAAACCAATCCTGGACTTCCTGGATTACCGGAATGGAGTAGGTAAGAAACAGGAAAGAAAGATAAGGCATTTTAGAGTTAACGCTGGTATTGATGCTTTTAGAGATGCTGGCACCGAGCGTAATTTCGCCATTTTCACGGTTGAAAATTTTAGCTGACCTGCTGGCTCCATTCTTTCTTCTGTCAAGTGATTCTGACACTACATTGCCATTCAAAAGAGAAAGGTAATACCGGTATTCATAGTCCTGAATGCGGAAATGGACCAGAAATTCCGTAGGCTCGTTTGCTGCGTCATCATCAAAGCAAAACGGTACACATGGGATGATAGGAAGCGGAACGACTAGTGGGTGATGATTTGTGCGTGTCTCGTATACAGGCTTTAAGACCGTTGAGATCAAGCACATGACAGCTTTAACTGCATTACTCTTTCCACCACCGTTTGGCCCGTAGATTACATTAACAGGGAGAAGATTATCTCCGACAAGAGAATCGCTAAACTCAGTCAGATTTCCAGCCTGGAAATCGAGTACTGTTTCGTCCCGATATGAACGAAAATTTGAAAATGAAAATTGACAAAGCATAGACATACCTCCTTTGCATGCTCAGTATAGCATTAAAAAACCAAATTGTCAATATTTAAAGGCATTATGCGAAAGAAAGTTCCGAAATAGGCAATTTAAAAAGAGCTTTCTTTTAACAAGGATTGGTACAGTCGGCTTTTTCTATAATTACTCAAAACCAGTGCTATTTGTATGATTGTGTTCATTTTTGGAAAAACGAAATGTGATTAGCTGATTCAACATGGGGGCACCCCTCATGATAACCCCTCATAATCCCCATGACGGTTAGTAAAGCAAATAAAATGGTTCTGCAAAAGACAGAACATGGACTAATATTGTATAGAGTTATGGATACAATTAATACTTGTAAATAGTAAAATCGAAAGACTGAATACGAGAGAATTTCATCAGTTGCGCATATCACCTCGTTTTGTCAATATCGTATCGGCAAAACAATAAACAATTTGCCGAAACAATAATTAGTCCAGATTGTTGAAAAAACTTGGGGAATTCAACTTAGGGGATACCCCATAAGTCATTCCACAAGTCACCCCACAA
>JAUNOA010000042.1 GCA_030531245.1 Lachnospiraceae bacterium | reverse complement strand
AAGGTAAGATACTCTGTTGCAAGCATTTTATTTTTTTGTTATAATAAACCAAATTGTTTTTTTATTTCAAAGGGGGAAATATTATGGAACAGAACAGAGGATCCTGGGGTAGTAACCTCGGATTTATACTTGCTGCAATCGGATCTGCAGTAGGTCTTGGAAACATCTGGGGCTTCCCGTATAAGATGGGTAAGTCGGGTGGATTCACATTCCTTATTGTCTATATTCTTCTTGCGGTATTCGTTGGTGTTGTTATCATGACAGCAGAGCTTGCGATTGGTCGTAAGACACAACTGAATGTTGTTGATGCGTATAAGACAGTATCAAAGAAATTCAAATGGATCGGCTGGCTTGCAATGATAGCTCCGTTCCTCATCATGAGTTTCTATTCTGTACTCGGTGGCTACTGCATTCAGTATATGTCACTTAACCTTGCAGAGCTTTCATTCGGTATCGGCAACGGAATGTTCGGTGATGTAAGCGGCGGTGCCACATTTGGAGCTATGCTTTCTTCACCCTGGGGCTGTGTAATCTTTACGGCAGCATTCATGATTATCTGTATGCTTATCGTTAAGGGCGGTGTTTCAGGCGGTATCGAGAAGTTCAACGAAGTCGGTATGCCCGCACTTTTCGTAATGCTTCTTATCATCATCGTTCGTGCACTTTCACTTCCGGGAGCAGGAGAAGGACTTAAGTTCATGTTCGTTCCGGGATATGCAGTAGAGGCAGGATTCATCGCTTCTCAGCCTGATTTCATTTCGGTACTGGCTACTGCAGGCGGGCAGATGTTCTTCTCGCTTTCACTGGCTATGGGTGCTATGGTTACTTACGGATCATATCTGGATGAGAAAGAGAGTCTTTCAAAGAATGCAGGCATCATCGTTTTCTCGGATACCATGGTAGCGCTTCTTGCAGGTGTTGCTGTTATCCCTGCAGCAGTCGCAAACGGAATCGCAAACGGCGTTGCTTATTCAGATATACAGCTTTCAGGACCGAAGCTTTTGTTCGTTACACTTCAGGACGTATTTTCACAGATGGGTACATTCGGACCGCTCTTCGGAGTTATATTCTACGGACTTGTTCTTATCGCAGCTATCTCTTCAGCTATTTCACTGATGGAGGTTCTTGCAACGTTCTTTATCGACCGTGCAAGGGCCAAAGGTAAGGATCCGAACAGAACCAATGTTACAGTTTATGTTTCTATAGCAATTATGGCTGAGGCTCTTCTGGTTGCAATCTGCTGCCTTGGAAATACAGGAATCGCTCCTGCAAATATCCTTGGTCTTGTTGATACACCTATGTATGCAACATGGAATGACTGCTGGCTTGATTTCATGGACTTCTTCTCAGAGGGTGTTGCAATGCCTCTCGGAGCTATGCTTATGTCACTTATGATAGGCTGGGAGCTTAAACCGAAATTTGCACTTGATGAGGTACATAAGAGTGCTGAACCGGGCTTCTTTGATAAGTTCTTTGCATTCTCAATCAAGGTTATATGCCCGATAGTTATGGCATTCGTATTTGCAGGACAGCTCATAGATTTCATCTCACCGGTTGACGGATCATATTCTGTCAAGACAGTATGCTATATCATTCCGCTGGTAATTCTTGTCCTTTACTTTATCTACACAGTGGCAGGAAAAAAGAAAGAGAATAAATAATCATAAATAATAACCAAAAGGAGGGCTCTTCGGAACCCTCCTTTTGTATTACATTTTCATTGACCATTTTTGTAAAAAGTTGTAAAATCTATCATTGGAATTTGATTTGTTACATGGAGAAGACAATGAGTTTTGCAGCTAATGTTATGGTCATTATCATCGTCGTGATTGCTAGCCTAATTATTAAGGGTAGCCTGCTTCGTGATTTCCATAACTGAGATACAAAGTTCATAAAAGAATCGAGTATAGAAGCGATAAGCGATAATGGGGATTACGAAAAGGTAGTTCCCGTTTTTTATTACAATAATCAATATCGGGAGAAATATGATGAACACAGTGGAAACAGACAAGTTACAGGAGGTCGCCCTACGTATAAGGGAAATGAGGGAAATCTCTGACTTCTCACAGGCACAGATGGCAGAAATGACAGAGGTAAGCCTGGATGACTATATCCGGTATGAAAACGGAGAGAAGGATTTTCCGTTTACATTCATACACAAATGCTCGCTGGTTTTCGGCATCGGAATCAGTGATATCCTTGAAGGCCGCAGCGCACATCTTTCATCGTATACTATTACCCGTAAGGGACAGGGTCAGCAGACTGCAAAGGAAGAGGGCATAGAGATCCAGAACCTGGCTCCGATGTTCAGAAAAAAGATTGCCGAGCCCTACTATGTAAAATATGAGTACAGTCCTGAGCTTCAGGATAAGCCCATACATATGACCAAGCATTCCGGTCAGGAATTTGATATAGTCCTTTCCGGACGACTTAAAGTTCAGGTCGGAGAGCATGTTGATTACCTGAATGAAGGTGACAGCATATATTACAACAGTTCAGCACCTCACGGAATGATAGCTGTGGACGGCAGAGACTGTATCTTTGTGGCAGTGGTACTTCCCGGTGAAGAAGAAAAAGAAGAGATAATCAGGAACACTCTCTTATCAAAAGACTCTGCTGACAGAGAGCTGGTATGCTCAAAGTTTATAGAAACAGAAGAAGGAGAAAACGGAGAGCTTAAATCCATTAAGTTCAAAAATGAAGATAAATTCAACTTTGCATTTGATATCGTTGATGAACTCGGAAGGAGATATCCCGAGGAAAGGGCTATGCTCTGGCTGGATTCAAAGGGCAATGAGAAGGAATTTACATTTAAGGATATGAAGAGAATGTCCGCTCAGGCGGCAAACTACTTTAAAGCTCTTGGTATCAAAAAAGGCGATAAGGTCATGCTTATGCTCAGAAGAAGATATCAGTTCTGGATATCCATCCTCGGGCTCCACAAGCTTGGTGCCGTGGCCATACCTGCTACGAATCAGCTTCGTGCCCATGACATTGAGTACAGATTCAAGGCAGGAGATGTCAAGGCGATAATAGCAACCAATCAGGATGATACCCCGGCGCATGTTGAGGAGGCTGAAAAGACAGCTCCTGTTGCTATCAAGATTCTTGTCGGTGAGGACCGTGAGGGATGGCACTGCTTCGACGAAGAGTTCGGTATGTATTCAGCTCATTTCTACAGAAACGAGAATACAGCCTGCGGAGATGATCCTTTGATCATGTTCTTTACCTCAGGTACGACGGGATATCCGAAGATTGCAGTTCATTCACATAAATATCCTTTAGGTCATTTCATTACAGCGAAATACTGGCACGGCGTATCCAACGGAGGACTGCATTTTACCATATCGGATACAGGCTGGGGCAAGGCTCTATGGGGCAAGCTTTACGGACAATGGTTATGCGAGGGAGCCGTCTTTGCATATGACTTTGATAAATTCAAGGCCGAGAAGATACTTCCGATGTTCAAAAAGTACAATATCACAACATTCTGTGCACCGCCGACTATGCTTCGTATGATGATCAGAGAGGATCTTTCACAGTATGATCTCTCCTCCATACAGCATATGACTACAGCAGGAGAAGCACTCAATCCGGAGGTCTACAAGATATTCAAGAGAGATACAGGGCTCAGGATCATGGAGGGATTCGGACAGACAGAACTTACGCTGGCAGCCGCAAACCTTATGGGCAATCCGCATAAGCTTGGATCAATGGGCAAGGCAAGTCCGCTCTATGATATCCACATCTTTGACAAAGACGGAAAAGAGGCAGCAGTCGGTGAGCCCGGTGAGATTGTTATCAGAACCGCTGATAAAGTACCGTGCGGACTTTTCCTGGGATACTACAAGGATGAGGAAGCTACAAAGGCTGCATGGCATGACGGATATTATCATACAGGAGATGTGGCATGGAAAGATGAGGACGGATTCCTGTGGTATGTCAGCCGTATCGATGATGTTATCAAGACTTCAGGCTACCGTGTCGGTCCGTTCGAGATTGAGAGCGTGATCATGGAGCTTCCGTATGTACTCGAATGCGGTGTATCAGCGGAGCCGGACGAAATCAGAGGACAAGTGGTAAAGGCAAGCATAGTACTTACAAGGGGTACAGAGCCGTCAGCTGAACTTGAAGCGGAGATAAAAGAGTATGTAAAGAAACATACTGCACCGTATAAGTACCCGAGGATAGTGGTATTCAAGGACAGCCTGCCCAAGACAATCAGCGGAAAGATTCAGAGAAATCTGTTATAACGGAATAAACGTTATGGACAGTAACCAATACAAAATGACAGATTATTGAGGTGACAATGAACAGTACCAACGGACTAGATTATAAAATCAGTGAAATGGCCGCCCGAATCAGAGACCTGAGAGAATTAAAAGGTTTTTCGATTGAGGATATGGCCGAAAAGACAGGTATAACTCCGGATGAGTATATCGCATGTGAAGCGGGAACCGGAGATCTGACGTTCTCTTTCATATACAGATGTGCGACAGTATTCGGTGTCGACGTAACAGATATTATCGAGGGACACAGCCCGAAGCTGAAGTCATTTACAGTGACCAGAAGCGGAGCAGGACAGGAAGTCTCATCCGCTCACGGTATGACCTATTTCAATATGGCATATGCTTTCCAGAACAGGATAGCGGAGCCGCTCTTCGTAAGAAGCAGTTACGATGCAGATAATGTCCAGAATGATATAGAGCTTACCACTCATGACGGACAGGAATGCGATATCGTTATCGAGGGAAACCTGATGGTTCAGGTAGGAGAACACAGAGAAGTTCTGGGCCCCGGAGATTCCATTTATCTTGATTCCAATACTCCTCACGGAATGATAGCAGTTAACGGAAAGAGCTGTTCATTCTATGCGATCGTTCTGAATCCCGCAGGAGAGCCGATTCCTGAGCTTACTTCTGTTCCGAAGATAAAGACAGAAGGAAAGAAGAATCAGGACACCAAGGACAGGCTGTACAAAAAGTTTATCGATGCTGAGGAAGATGAAAACGGAACTCCGACAAAGATAACATTCAAGAATACCAAGAAATTCAACTTCGCTTTCGATATAGTTGACGAACTGGGAAGAAGAGAACCTGATAAGCTCGCTATGCTTCATATTTCCGAGGATAAGACGGAAAGACGTTTCACGTTCAGGGATATGAAGGTCATGTCAGCGCAGGCGGCAAATTATTTTTCATCTCTCGGCATAGGTAAGGGAGACAGGGTTCTTCTCATATTAAGAAGAAATTATCAGTTCTGGCCTATTATGTTAGGTCTCAACAAAATAGGAGCCATAGCGATTCCTGCGGTTATTCAGCTTAAGGAGCATGATCTGAATTACAGGCTGAATGCAGCCGGTGTAAGTACAATTATCTGTACGGCTGACGGAGACATAACGTCAGAGGCTGATAAGGCTCTTGAAAGCTACGGAAAGATAAAGAATAAGATTATCACAAACGGCAGCAGAGAAGGCTGGAGATCTTATGATGATGAATGCCCGAGATTCAGTTCTCATTTCAGGAAAACGGATCTTTCACCGGGCGGTGAGGATTCCCTGCTTATGTTCTTTACATCAGGTACATCGTCCAATCCGAAAATGGTAGTACATAATCATAAGTATCCGCTGGGTCATTTCCATACTGCAAAGTACTGGCATAATGTGGATCCGGAGGGCCTGCATTTTACGATTTCGGATACAGGCTGGGCCAAGGCAATGTGGGGCAAGTTGTACGGACAGTGGCTGTGTGAAGCGGCAACATTTGTATATGATTTTGACAGATTCAATGCAGCAGATATACTTCCGATGTTTGCAAAGTATAATATCACGACTTTCTGTGCACCTCCTACGATGCTCAGACTGCTGATCAAACAGGATATATCACACTATGATTTGAGCAGCATTCAGCATATGACTACTGCAGGAGAAGCACTCAATCCTGAAGTTTACAGACAGTTCCAGAATGTACTGGGACTCCAGATACTCGAGGGCTACGGCCAGTCGGAAAGCACCATGATCATGGGCAATCTGGTGGGAACACAGCACAAGGTCGGATCGATGGGTAAACCGGCACCGATATATGATGTCATACTGATGGGAAAAGACGGTAATGAAGTACCTACGGGTGAAACCGGAGAGATATGTATCAATATCAAAAACGGAGGCCCGTGCGGACTGTTTACAGGCTATTATGACGGACCTGAGGCCACGGATAAGGTAATGTATAACGGATATTACCACACAGGTGATACTGCATGGAAGGATGAAGACGGTTTCTACTGGTTCGTCGGAAGGATAGACGATGTTATCAAGTCGTCAGGATACCGTATCGGACCGCTTGAAGTCGAAAACACTATCATGGAGCTCGCATATGTTCTTGAATGCGGTGTATCTCCGGAACCGGATCCTGTAAGAGGACAGATTGTAAAGGCGAGCATCGTTCTGGTTCAGGGAACGGAACCGACGGAAGAACTTAAGAAAGAGATCCAGGAATATGTTATGAACCATACCGCACCATACAAATATCCGAGGAAAGTCGTATTCCGTGAGAGTCTTCCCAAAACAGCCAGCGGAAAGATTCAGAGAAATCTTCTGTAGGAGGCTGTATGGAGTTTAAGAGAGTAACGATAATCTGCGGACACTATGGCAGCGGAAAAACCAACATTGCCGTAAATATGGCATATGAACTCAAGAAGCAGAAGGAAAATGCGACCATAGCTGATCTGGATATAGTAAATCCGTATTTCAGAACACTTGACTCTGAAGAGGATTTCAAAAAGAGAGGGATCAGGCTGATATGTTCACCGTTTGCAAACAGCAACATCGATGCACCGGCGCTTCCTCAGGAGATGTACTCGATCACTGATGACAGAAGACAGAATGTGATTATAGATGTCGGAGGAGATGACCGCGGTGCGCTGGCACTTGGACGTATCTCAGGAGCTATAGTTCAGGAAGATGATTATGATATGTACATGGTCATCAACTGCTACAGACCTCTGACGAAAACAGTAGATGAACTTCTGGAAGTAAGAGATGAGATAGAGATGGCGGGAAGAATCAGATTTACGGGAATCATTAACAATTCCAATCTGGGAAGAGAGACAACCCGTGAGGATGTCCTGGCGTCTCTTGCATACGCCGAAGAGGCGTCCGCAAAAATGAAACTGAATATAGTAGCAACAAGCTATGACAAAAGGCTTGATGAAGAGTTGAAAAACAGGGTACCACATCCTTTTGCAATGGAATTGCAGAAGATGATACCCGGAATTTAAAGGTTAGGAGGAATATATGGCAAAAATTACAATTAACACGGATTTCTGCAAGGGATGCGGACTATGTGTGGATGCGTGCCCGAAGAATCTGATCCGGATCGCAGAAGACAAAATCAATCTTAAGGGTCATCATCCGGCGGAAACAGTCAATATTTTCCAGTGCGTGGGCTGCATGTCCTGTGCAACTATGTGCCCTGACTGCGTAATAACGGTAGAGAGGTAAAGACTATGAGCGAGAAAGTATTAATGAAGGGCAATGAAGCCATTGCAGAAGCAGCCATTATTGCCGGCTGCAGACATTATTTCGGTTACCCTATAACTCCTCAGACAGAGATCGCTGCCTATATGGCAAAGCGTATGCCGAAGATAGGGGGAACATTCCTTCAGGCCGAAAGCGAAATTGCAGCTATCAACATGGTTTACGGAGTTGCTGCGACAGGTAAGAGAGTTATGACATCATCTTCCTCACCGGGCATCTCACTTAAGCAGGAAGGTATCTCATATCTTGCAGGATGTGATCTTCCGGCACTTATCGTAAACGCACAGAGAGGAGGCCCCGGACTCGGTGGTATCCAGCCTTCACAGTCGGATTATTTCCAGGCTACAAAGGGTGGCGGACATGGCGACTATCATCTCATCGTACTTGCTCCGTACTCCGTTCAGGAGATGGCGGAACTTACTATCAGGGGATTTGAACTTGCGGATAAATACAGAATTCCGACCATGATCCTGGCAGACGGAACTACCGGACAGATGATGGAACCTGTAACATTTGATTTCGCTGTTAAGCAGGCTCCGGAAAAACCATGGGCAGTAACCGGAACAAAGATGGAGAGAGCTCATAATATAATCAATTCGCTTTATCTTCAGGCCGATCAGCTTGAAAAAAAGAACTTCGAGCGCTTTGAAAAATACAGACTTATTGAAGAAAATGAAGTAATGTATCAGGAATACCTGACAGAGGATGCAGACATTATCATCGCAGCAACAGGTATCGCATCCAGAGTAGCACTCAGCTCTGTGGAAAAGGCAAGAGAAAAAGGTATCAAGGCAGGTCTTATCAGACCTATTACACTCTGGCCGTTCCCGAAGGCTGCATTTGCAAAGGCAGCAGAGCATTGCAAGCAGATCATCGCAGTTGAGCTCAATATGGGACAGATGATTGAGGATATTAAGCTGGCTACAGAATTCAAGGTTCCGGTTTCACTTTACAACAGAACCGGAGGTATCATTCCGGATGTTTATGAAATTCTGGATTACATTGAAAAAACTGCAGAAGGAGGTAAGAGATAATGGTAGTATTCGAGAGACCTCATGCATTATGTGACGTGCCGCTGCATTACTGTCCGGGATGCCCTCACGGAATCATCCACAGACTTGTTGCGGAAGTTATTGATGAACTTGGAATAGAAGGAAAGACAATCGGTATTGCTCCGGTAGGATGCTCGGTAATGGCATATGATTATTTCAACTGTGATATGGTTGAAGCCGCTCACGGAAGAGCTCCGGCAGTTGCAACCGGACTTAAGAGATCGGATCCCGAGAATCATATAGTATTTACTTATCAGGGTGACGGAGATCTTGCTTCCATCGGAATGGCAGAAACCGTTCACGCAGCAGCCAGAAACGAGAATATCACGATAGTATTTGTCAACAATGCTATCTATGGAATGACAGGCGGACAGATGGCACCTACATCACTTCCGGGACAGGTAACTCAGACATCCCCATACGGCAGAGATGTCAAGACAACCGGATTTCCGATCAAGGTATGTGAGATGCTCTCACAGCTTGACGGACCCGAGTATATAGAAAGAGTTGCAGTTTGTGATGTCGGCAATGTCAACAAAGCAAAGAAGGCCATCAAAAAGGCTTTCCAGAATCAGATAGACGGAAAGGGATTTTCACTGGTAGAGGTTATTTCGGCTTGCCCGACAAACTGGGGTATGACACCGAAGGAGGCTCTGGAATGGGTCAAGAGTGACATGATTCCGTATTATCCGTTAGGAGTTTATAAAGACAGATCTGCAAAGGAGGAGGAACAATGACAACCAAACAATTATTGATTTCCGGATTTGGCGGACAGGGCCTTCTCTTTATCGGTAAGGTTCTGGCATACAAATGGCTGCTTGAAGGATACAATGTCAGCTGGCTTCCGTCATACGGACCCGAGATGCGAGGCGGTACAGCCAACTGCGGAGTTGTAGTCAGTGAAAACCATCTTATCGGTTCACCGCTGGTAGCAAACCCGAACATACTGATCTGTATGAACCTGCCTTCACTTGATAAGTATGAAGACAAGGTAACACCGGGCGGAATGATTTTTATCGATTCCACGATGATTGAAAGAAAAGTTAAAAGAACAGATGTTGATGTATACTACATCCCGGCATCGAAGATGGCTTCAGACAACAATATGATAGTACTCGCAAACATGATTATCCTGGGTAAGGTTTTACAGGTACTGGGAGAGACGGATATCGAAGCTATCAAAAACGGACTTGCAAAATGCATTCCGGCTAAAAAGGCAGAGATGTTTGACATCAATATGAAAGCTATACAGTTAGGACTGGATTATGAGGCAAATTAAAATCTGTGACATGACCATGCTTCAGGAAGCGAGGCACAAAGACCGGTTTTCTCTGACATTCAAAGAGAAAACCGAGATAGCCGAGCTTCTTGACAATGTGGGAATTGATGTGATTGCTCTTGAAGGAGCCGATGACGATAAGTCGGATATTCTGAGGTTGAAGGCGATTGCGGGCTCGGTAAAAAATGCCGTGCTTGCTGTTGCGGTAAAACCGGATAAAGCCAATATTGACCTCATCAATGATGCAGTCAAAGAAGCGAAGCATAAGAGACTGGTACTTTCTCTTCCGGTGAGTACCGTGCAGATGGAATACAGCTACAGACTCAAGCAGGAAGGAATGCTCAGACTTATCAAAGAGAGTCTCGCTTATATGGCAGAGGTTTCCGATGATACGGAGTTTGTTGCCGTAGATGCAACAAGAGCCGACAGAGAGTTCCTGAGGGAAGTTCTGAAGACAGCTGCGGATGCGGGAATCAAAACAGTCAGTGTTTATGATGTTTCCGGTAAAATGCTGCCGAAAGAGTTCGGAGAGTTTGTTTCGGATTTAATGACAGAGGTTCCGGAGCTTAAGAAGGTTCATTTCGGAGCAGGATGTTCCAATGAGATCACCATGGCAGCAGCCTGTCTGATCGAAGCGGCACAGGCAGGCGCCGATGAACTTAAGGCTGCGGCATTTGCTGTGGATACAGCGTTTCTGAATGATATTTCAAGAGTCATTTTTGAAAAAGAGGAACTCGGTATCAAGGTTAATCTTAAAGCAGCAGAAACTTCAGAGACCATCAGCAGAATCAGGTGGATGTGCAAGACCGGAAAGAGTAAGACCTCTGCTTTTGACAATGAGGTTCTGGGACAGGATTCTGATAATGATGACGAAATAAATGAAGCGTTCAATGAGGAGGTTCCGGAAGTATTCAAGATTGACAGCTACACCATCAATACAGGTTCCGTAATGACTTCAACTGCACATATCAGACTGAATAAAAGCGGAAGAATGCTTGAGGAAGTTGTTATGGGAGACGGACCTATAGATGCATCATTTCTTGCTATTGAAAGAATCACCGGAACACATTTTGAACTTGAAGATTTTCAGATCAAAGCTATATCAGAAGGTCGTGAAGCTCTGGGACAGGCACTGGTAAGACTCAGAAGTGCAAGAGGACTTTATACAGGAGTCGGCAGATCAACCGATATTATCGGAGCCTGCATAAAGGCTTATATCAACGCCCTGAATAAAATAGCGGATAAGGAGTCCATATGATGGAACTTTCATATTCATCAGAGGGCTTCGGTGACAAAGGCTTTTTTGAACTTATAGGTCTGGCCAGTGAATCGGGAATCAGGTGCATCGAGTTATATGCCCCTCAGGAAAGGACTGACTTTATTGAAGGAGCTCTGCGCTCCAGAAACATCAGTAATTCATTTTCCGTTTTAAGGGACAGAGGAATAAAACTCGTATGCATGGATTCAGCCATTGATATCAGCAAGTCACTGGATATATCAAAAGCGAAGCTTGTGATCGACAGCGCATATGATCTGAGAACTGATTTTGTGGCAGTCGAAGCAACAGAAGAGTCGGAAAAAATCGATAAGAATATCAGACTTCTGCTGGAGCTTATAAGAGGCAAAAACACGACGCTTCTTATCAAGACCAAGGGTATATATTCAGATACCGATAATCTGCGCAGACTCCTGGACAGATATGCCAAGGATGAACTGGCGGCATTATGGGAGACGGCACCTCCGGTTTTTGAAAAATCGATTACCCCGGAGGAAACGATAAAGCAGCTTGGTGCCTACGTTAAACATGTTCATGTAAGTGATTATGATGAAGACGGAAAAGCCACGATAATCGGAGAGGGCAGACTGCCCATGATAAAGATACTGGGAGCGCTTTCGTCGATCGATTATCACGGATGTGTTTCTCTGGTACATAAGGAAGAGACAGGATATATCGAACCGGATATACTTCTGGCATATTATGTCAGCTACATGGCCAGATTTTCGTCGGGAAAGAGGATGAAGAAAAAACTGTATCCCAACCATGACGGAACAGGAGAATATGTCTGGAAGAAAGATGAGCTTATAGATCTGACGCTTTCACAAGTGCTTGACCGGATGGTTACGGAGTTTCCTGATCAGTACTGCTTTAAGTACACGACACTTGATTATACCAGAACATATAAACAGTTCAGGGATGATGTGGACAGATGTGCGGCGGCATTGATTGCACTTGGGGTAAGACCCGGAAGCAAGGTTGCAGTATGGGCTACAAACATCCCGGCATGGTATATTACATTCTGGGCGGTTACTAAAATAGGTGCGGTTCTTGTAACAGTCAATACGGCCTATAAGATTCATGAAGCAGAATATCTGCTCAGGCAATCTGACACACATACTCTCGTAATGATAGATTCTCTCAAGGATTGCGATTACAAGGGAACTATCATGGAGCTGTGTCCCGAACTGGAACACAGTATTCCGGGAGAACCGCTTCATTGTGAGAGACTTCCGTTTCTGAGAAATGTCATAACAGTCGGCTTCAGGATGCCGGGCTGTCTGACATGGGAAGAAGCCATGAACAAGAGCGAAGAGGTTCCCAGAAGCGAGGTACTGAGACTGGCATCCCAGGTCAGAACCGGTGATGTCTGCAACATGCAGTATACATCAGGTACAACCGGATTCCCGAAGGGAGTTATGCTGACTCATTATAATGTAGTCAACAACGGTAAGTGCATCGGAGACAGGATGGGACTTTCCACAGCGGACAGAATGATGATTCAGGTTCCGATGTTCCATTGCTTCGGTATGGTGCTTTCCATGATTTCATCCATGACACACGGAACGGCGATGTTCCCGCTTCCGTATTTTTCACCGAAGTCGTCACTGGCATGTATCGACATGGAAAAAATAACCTGCTTCAACGGTGTTCCGACCATGTTTATAGCCATGTTCAATCATCCGGATTACAGAAAGACCGATTTCTCTTATATGAGGACAGGAATCATGGCCGGAGCCGGATGTCCTCCGGAGCTTATGAAGAGAGCTGCGCGACCGGACGAAATGAATATGCGAGGTATAGTAAGTGTTTACGGTCAGACAGAATCCGCTCCGGGAAGTACGATGTCAGCATGGACGGATTCGATAGAAGTAAGGACCGAAACCGTAGGATACGCATTCCCGCATATACTTTGCAAGGTCGTGGATCCGGAGACCGGTAAAGAACTTCAGGCAGGAGTCAGCGGTGAATTCTGCTCAAAGGGGTATAATACCATGAAGGGTTATTATAAGATGCCCGGAGCAACGGCAGAAACAGTTGACAGAGAAGGCTGGCTTCATTCGGGGGATCTGGCCTGTGCAGATGAAAACGGGAATTACAGGATCACAGGAAGAATCAAGGATATGATAATCCGAGGCGGTGAGAATCTGTACCCGAAAGAGATAGAAGAGTTCATATACACCCATCCGAATGTAAAGGATGTTCAGGTTATCGGGGTTCCCGATGAGGCGATGGGAGAAGAGGCAATGGCCTGCGTCATCCTAAAGGACGGAATGGATGTAACGGAAGAAGAACTGAGGGATTATGCAAAAGCCAGACTGGCAAGACATAAGATACCGAAGTATATAAGATTTGTAGATGCATTTCCAATGAATGCAGCGGGAAAAGTTCTCAAATATAAAATGAGAGAAGAAGCTGTTGAATGGATTAAAAGTAATAATTAATACCTGTAAGTCAGGCAAAAAGGAGGAAAGTTATGAGTAGTAGCCTTGATATGATCCGTCAGTTCGGACATGAGGAAGTAGCATTTTTCAACAATGAGA
>JAUNOA010000041.1 GCA_030531245.1 Lachnospiraceae bacterium | reverse complement strand
CGTCAGGAGAATTGTCCTTTTCTATTATCTTGCCAACTATAATTTTACTCTAAGCCTTCTAAACAAAGCTTTTGTATATAGCCTTCTAAACAAAGCTTTTGCCAACATTAAATCATCCTCATCCTGACTACTCTGTCCACGAAGTCGGCGTTGTTTTTTGTATCATTGAAAAGTTCCAGAATACGTTCCACGGCATCATCCGGCTTGAGTGAACCTGTAGCCCTGTGAATGATAGCTACGGCCTCCTGTTCCTTTTTGTTAAGCAGCAGGTCATCCCTTCGCGTACCGCTCTTCGTAATGTCTATTGCAGGGAAGATTCTCTTCTCACTGAGCTTCCTGTCCAGCACAAGCTCCATGTTGCCTGTACCCTTGAATTCCTCAAATACCACATCATCCATACGGCTTCCGGTATCTACAAGCGCAGTGGCAAGTATCGTAAGCGATCCGCCCTCCCTCATGTTTCTGGCAGCACCGAAGAACTTCTTCGGCATATGAAGTGCCGCGGGATCAAGACCACCGGAAAGCGTCCTTCCGCTGGCTGTGACAGTCAGGTTGTAGGCTCTTGCGAGTCTGGTAATGGAATCAAGCAGTATCATTACATCGTCTCCGTGCTCGACAAGTCTCTTGGCACGTTCAATAACCATTTCGGATACTCTCTTGTGACGTTCCGGAAGTTCATCGAAAGTCGAGTATATTACCTCAACCTGATTTCCGACTACTGATTCTTTCATATCCGTAACTTCTTCGGGACGCTCATCGATCAGGAGTATAATGATATGCATATCCGGATTGTTCTTGAGCACTGCCTGCGCGATCTGTTTGAGAAGCGTGGTCTTGCCTGCCTTGGGCTGGGATACAATCATACCTCTCTGCCCTTTTCCTATAGGCGAAAGCAAGTCAACAATACGCATAGCGGTCGTGGTTCCGGTGAGTGTCTCAAGATGTATCCTTTCATCCGGGAATATCGGTGTAAGATTTTCAAAGTTCGGCCTTCTGACTGCTTTCTCGGGATCTCTTCCGTTGATGGCTTTGATCATAAGGAGAGCACCGTATTTTTCGTTCGCCTTTTTTCCGCGTTTGACTCCGGTTATTATATCGCCGGTCTTTAGGTTGAATTTCCTGATTTGCGATGGTGATACATAGACATCATCTTCTCCCGGAAGGAAATTATCGCACCTTATGAATCCGAATCCGTCAGGCATGACCTCAAGGATTCCATGGGCAGAGGTCTGAGCCTCATTCAGCTGCACGGTTTTTTCGGTCTCCGGCTTTGTCTCAGCTTCCGGTTTAACCTGAGCCTCCGGTTTAGCCTGTGTATTCTTTATCTCTTCCGCATGCTGTGCAAGGACCTCTACGAGGTCTGCCTTTCTCATGGTTCCGGCGCCCTTTATGCCCTCTCCCTTCGCGAGTTCTCTTAACTGTATCAAAGATAAAGTTGCCAGCTTTTCTCTCATTTTTTTCTACCTTTCTTTACTCCCTTGATGAAATCAAGCCATTCGCTGATTTCTTTTTCTTTGCCGTTATCTGACGGAACATAAAATCCGCCGCTTACGCCGTCCGGCAGGTACTGCTGATCTACCCAGTGATGCGGATAACTGTGTGCATATTTATATCCTGACATCCTCTCGACTTCATTATCTTCATTGTAATGATAATCCCGCAGATGTGCCGGTATGGGCTGCGTAACAGACTGTTCTACCGCTTCCTGTGCCGCATCTATTGCCATGACTACCGAATTTGATTTCGGGGCACATGCAACATAGGATGCAGCGTGTGAAAGTATGATCCTTGATTCCGGCATACCTACTCTTTCCACTGCCTGGGCCGCTGCCGTTGCGACAACAAGCGCCATAGGATCGGCATTGCCTACATCTTCGCTTGCGCATATCATTATCCGCCTCGCGATAAACTTAACGTCTTCACCGGCATACAGCATACGCGCCACATAATAGACCGCAGCATCCGGATCGGATCCTCTCATACTTTTAATGAGTGCGGAGGCCGCATCGTAATGATTGTCCCCGCCTTTATCATATCTTATCTGTCTTTTCTGAATACACTCGGATGCAACCGCCATATCAAAATGGATTTTTCCGTCCTTGCCTATCGGTGTTGTAAGCACTCCTAGTTCGACTGCATTGATTGCATTTCTCGCATCTCCGTTTGCCGCATCTGCCAGAAACTCTGCCGCGTCCTCGTCGAGAACCACGTTGTATCCGCCCATCCCTTTTTTCTCATCTGCCACTGCTCTGTGAATAAGCTCGAGTATGTCCTCTTTTGAAAGCGGTTTAAGTTCAAATACCGTCGACCTTGAAAGCAGAGCGGAGTTGACCTCAAAGAAGGGATTTTCCGTCGTAGCACCGATGAGTATTATCGTCCCGTCTTCAACGAACGGAAGCAGATAATCCTGCTGTGCTTTGTTGAAGCGATGGATCTCGTCGATAAAAAGCACTGTGCGTTTTCCGTACATTCCCATATCCTGTTTCGCGGATGTCACAACATCTTCCATATCTTTTTTTCCGGAGGTCGTGGCATTGATCTGTTTGAAAACCGCACTGGTGGAATTCGCGATAACTCTGGCAAGCGTCGTCTTGCCGGTTCCGGGAGGACCGTAGAAAATAACAGAGCTGATTTTATCTGCCTTAATCGCTCTGTACAGGAGCCTGTCCTCTCCTATGATATGCTTCTGTCCGACTACTTCTTCAAGCGAAGCCGGCCTCATGCGCATCGCAAGAGGTGCATCTTTCTGCATATTTTCTTCTCTCATGTAATCAAAGAGATCCATTTATAATCTCCTTTATCTTATCGTTCACTGCTTTGACTTCGTCATAAAAGCCTTTTGCGCTCATAAGTCTGCTTCCGCTGGAACAGATGATGATCTGTTCCACACCATCACTTGTAGCTACCGTGATACTGTATTTCGAAGCATTCTGATGTGTGAAAGTTTCTATATAATGATCCGCTGTTTCGGCTGTTGCGGTAAATACCACATGTATATTGTGATAGTCCAGCATCTCCGTCTTATGATGCTCGAGTCTGTATGCATCAAAGACCACTGCAGTCTCTATCTCACGATATCCCGAATAGTTGCTTACGATATCAAGCAGTTTAATCCGTGCTGAATCTATATTGACATCAGCCAGAGTCTTAAGTTCAGGCCACGCAAAGATGATATTGTAACCGTCTATTAACAGGTATTCAGGTTTTATGATTTGGGATTTTTTATGACTTACGGAATTGTAACTGTTGTTTTCGTAAGTATAAACCTTCTTTGCCGGACGTGCAACTTTATTCTTTTTATTTGATCCTGTCGCAGCCTTAAGTATAGCGTCCACTTCTTCCGTAGATATCCATTCGTCGACCTGTGCAGTACGTATTGCGCTGAGCGGTACACCTTCGGCATTTCTTTTTGTACCCAGAACACTTTCTACATGCATCATTGACTTGACTTCGTTCCACGGAACATATACTCCCGCGCCATGATCACAGAATACAGAACCCGTCGGACTCTTAAGATCTGCCTCAGGATCATATGCAGATGCCTCTGTCACTTCTTCCTGATTATGACATATATCATAGCCTCTCAGAGTCAGACTGATGCTGCCGAATCCTCTGGTGTATGCGTTTATTTCATTAGGATAATCCCACAGTGCGGATACCGGGGCATAACCTGTGATTGTTGCCGTCTCATGGTTTATCTCCGGAGCATCACATCTGCCCTTCATAGCTTCCACATCATTCATGGCGTGACCGATATATTCCTGCGGCATAGTCATGATGAAATTGTAATATGGCTCCAGCAGGGCTGTCTTTCCTTCTGTCAGGGCCTCCATCAGGCCCTCCCGTATCGCACGATATGTAGCCTGCCTGAAATCTCCGCCCTCTGTATGCTTCACATGCGCACGGCCACCCTTGAGCGTCACATGCACATCCGTAAGTTCAGAGCCTGTCATCACCCCGACATGCTTTTTCTCTAAAACATGCGTAATAATAAGCCTCTGCCAGTTTTTAGCCAGTTCATCCTCGCTCACATCACTCTCAACTGTAATACCGCTGCCCCTTCTGCCGGGTGTCATGATAAGGTGAACTTCGGCGTAGTGTCTGAGCGGCTCAAAATGTCCCACTCCGTATGCCTGCCCGGTAAGTGTTTCTTTATACACTATGCTTCCGGCTCCGAAGTCTACATTCATATTGAAACGGGACTTCACTATATCCTTCAGTATCTCGAGCTGTATGACTCCCATGACTCTGACATGTATTTCTTTGTTTTCTTCATTCCACGAAAACTCGAGTTCGGGATTTTCTTCTTCTACTTCACGCAGTTGATCCATCGCGGCTATCGGTGAGATATCATCTTTTATCAGTACCTGATATGTCATGACAGGTTCTATGGCAGGTATCGGTGCATCTTCACATCCTATCCCCTGTCCCGGATAGGTTTCATTAAGACCTGCGACCGTGCAAAGCCCTCCTGCGGCAATTTCCTGTCCTTCCAGGATTCCGCTCACTTTATCATTTCCGACCTTATCTCTTACCTTCAGACTGCCGCCCATGATTTTCATATGTGTCAGCCTGTTATGCTTATCATCATGCGTGATTTTATACACTCTTGCGGCAAACTCATCGCCGTATTCGATATTCGACATGTATTTTGCCATACCGGAAAGCAATTCACTGACACCTTCATTTTTAAGTGCGGCACCGAAGAAAACCGGATATAGTCTTCTTTCTGCTATGGTCCTGATTATATCTGTATCCTCCAGCTTTCCTGAAGAAAGATAATCCTCCATCATCTTTTCATCACATCCGGCGATACCTTCCATATCCATATCGGTAAAATCTACACAGTCCGATGAAAGCTTGTTTCTGAGCATGCTCATCAAACCGCTCCTGCTGCCTTCATAGCGATCCATCTTGTTTACAAAAATGAAGGCCGGAACATCGTATCTTTCCAGCAGATTAAAAAGCGTAAGAGTATGTCCCTGAACGCCTTCCGGTGCAGATACTATGAGTATCGCATAGTCCAGTACTGAAAGAGTCCTCTCCATCTCTGCGGAAAAATCAGTATGTCCCGGAGTATCCAGAAGCGTGAATTTTCTTCCGGATACTTCAAAAGAAGCACGGCTTGAAAATATGGTTATGCCTCGTGCTCTTTCAAGTTCATGGGTATCCAGACAGGTATCACCGCTGTCCACGCGGCCTGCCCGTCTGATACTTCCCGAATCATATAATATATTTTCCGACAATGTGGTTTTTCCGGCATCAACATGTGCCAGGATTCCGATAGTGATCATAGATGTGATTTGCGGTTTTACTCCTATGCACCCGCATCAGGATACCGTACGGTGCATAGGGCGTATTCCGGATTATAGAAAGGATTTATTTTATTCTCTTCCACGTGGTAAAGCGATAATGCACGCCCTCCCACTCATTTTCAGGACCTTCTTCCGTCATCTCCCACTCTCCTGACTCTTCAAGATTGGGATAGTAGACATCAGGTATATCCTGACAGTCATTTATGGTAACAAGGCAGGTATCGCAATACGGCAGCATTATCCTGTATATCGTAGCTCCTCCGATTACGAATACACTTTCCGGCGGATACGGTTTTGCTGCCTCGATAGCTTCATCTATCGAATACACATAGATAAGCTCTGTTTTCTTTCCGGCTTCTTTGTCTGCCTTTGCCGCATCGACAGAGGCCTGTTTGATTTTTCTGTCATCGTCTATGAGTACGATGTTTATTCTGTTTTTTAGCGGTGCCATGTTCGGAAAACTCTCAAGTGTCGTACTTCCCATGATTACTACGGCATCTTTCGTAGTCTCTCTGAAAAACTTCATATCTCCCGGGATATTGATAAGGAGGTCTCCGTTCTTTCCTATACCCCACTGCTTACTGACATTTACTATTTCTTTCATATAATAACCTTTCTGTTACTATGCTGTTGTATCCCTATCTCGGGTAACGAAGGCGAGAACCGTCATCCTGAGAAGATATCATCAGATGAAGCATGAGTAATGCTCATGCTAAACGCTCAGATGGCAATAGGTATATCCTTGATCTGCTCGTGCGTCTCATAACCCTCAACATGTACATCCTCAGGCTTGAAATCATAGAAGTTTTTAATATCCGGCGTCAGCCATACCTTCGGTGCAGGAAGCGGTTCACGTCTGATAAGTTCTTCAATAATCGGAACATGTCTGTCGTAGATATGGCAGTCAGCGATGACATGAACCAGTTCACCGACTTCCATATCGCAAACCTGAGCAATCATCATAAGCAATATCGAATACTGAACCACATTCCAGTTGTTTGCCGCCAGCACATCCTGTGAACGCTGATTGAGGATACCGTTTAATATAAGTTTTCCCGTCTCTTTGTTCTTGGTAACATTGAATGTCATGGAGTATGCACACGGATACAGATTCATCTCATGAAGATCCTGGAAATTATAAATGTTCGTCATGATACGTCTGCTGTACGGATTATTCTTAAGATCCCAGATGACACGGTCGATCATATCGAACTCGCCCTCTTTATAAATATGCTTTACACCCATCTGGTATCCGTAAGCTTTGCCTATCGAGCCGTCCTCATCTGCCCACTCATCCCATATATGAGAATTGAGGTCATGAATATTGTTTGACTTCTTCTGCCAGATCCAAAGGATCTCATCTGTTGCCGACTTGATTGCAGTCCTTCTGAGTGTCAGTGCCGGAAACTCCCCGGCCGGTCTGTATCTGTTGACCACTCCGAATTTTTTTATTGTATAGGCAAGTGTTCCGTCGGGCCAATGCGGACGGACCTTCTCTCCCTGCGTGTCGGTTCCGTTATCAATGATATCCCTGCACATGTCTATAAAAACTCTATCTGCGTATGACATAACAATCCTCCGAATCTAAACTTATTACTGTAAATGTTCCCGTGAGCCGCCATTTGTAACCCATACATCCTGTTTAACTGAGTTCCTCAAGCAGTTCCTTTCCTGCATCTATTATAAGCTCTGCAACTCCTGATTTGAAGATTGAACTTCTTGATTCATATCCGCCCTCGTCGTATGCCTCCTTCATCGGAAAATATCCCATATATCCATTGGTAATGCATGTAACAAGAACATTCTCATATCCCTGTGTCATCTCTCTGATTCCGACATTGATTCCGTTGAACGGTTCTCCTGGTATACCGAGAAGTGCTACCGGACCGATTTTGATTGCGGAAAGTGTCAGCTCAAAATACTCGGGTCCGTCTTTAAGATTGATCATTCTTTCGGCTTCCGCAACTACTGTCGTCAACATCATACCTTCAAACGGGATCTCATCATCCTTTCCGGCCTTATGGAGCTCCTCGTATTGGTAAGCAAGTTCCAGTTCCTCTTTTGTAGGCATATTTGAAGGGATTCTGATGGTCTTTGAAGCTGCTTTGATCGCATCAACATCACCGTATTTAACTTTATCAAATTTCTGCATGATTCCGCCGGTAACTACTCTTCCGATATATTTCGCATGTTTATATCCTCGTGATACCGCATCAAAATCATTGAACATATCATTGAAATCGCCGCCCTTGGGATGTACGTTGACATGATTGATATCGCCCTGAGCTCCGTTGAGTATGAGACAATATACGTCATCATCAAGCGCCCTTTCCGTGATACGTCTTGTAAATCCAGGCCAGTCTGCAGAAACTCTGCTGCCGCCTACTACATCGGGATGATTTGCAAATGTTGCAAGTACAATGTCTTTGCCGTCTTTTCTGGCAAAGCGCACTACATTGACATGATCATCTATATCTCCGATCGGGGCTACTATATCCGGATTGTTTACACCCGGGTTAGTCTGTACGCTTCCGTCCTTCATTCTAAAGCGCCTTATAAAACTTACTCCCGGAGCCTTTCCTCTGCCCCAGCCCATACGTGATTCCTTCAGATCTTCGACAGCAAGTACAGCTGCTTCAGTCATCTTTCCATCGATCCATGCACGATAAGCCTTTGTGTCTTCCCCATCGAATCCTTCTCCAATTGCAGGAGCCGTATGTGTATGTGTTGCACCGATATAAATATTTGTGAACGGAACGCCTGTGGCCTTCTCTATACTCCTGCGGAAACCTGTAAACTGTTGTGTAACATTGACCCCACAGCTGTCCAAAGAAATAATGAGCACCTTTTCCGCATCACATTCGATAGCTATACAGCATACTTCCAGCGGATCGAGAACTCCCTCAACAAATCTGTCCTTATAATATCCGTCAATAGGAAGTCCCAGCGGCGGTGTGACATCAGTTCTTGCATAACCAGTCTTCAACATATCTGCCTCCAAAGAATGTTTTTCCGAAATACATTCAAGTCTTGTCAGTTAAAAGCCACAGGAGTTAACCTGTGGCCTGATTTAATTTTATTATCTTCCTTCTTTCATTTCCTGAACTGACTCGAGGATTGCATCAGCCATATATTCGAGCTGTTCCTGTGAGAGTCCGTAAAGCGGGAAGTGTGTATATCTCTTATAGAATACCTCTTCACAGTTCGGACATGTCTTTGCGATTTCATCTGCATCAAATCCGAAGTCTCTGATGATCTCATATCTGTAGAGCGGTCCGAAGTGAGCAATCTCTGTTACACCCTTCTGTGCCAGTTTAGCCTTGAGTACCTGAACATCCTGTCCTCCTGCCTTGTCCGGATCTATCTGCAGGCAGTAAAGATGGAATGTAGGCTTTATGTCATCATTTCCAAGATCCTGTACCGTAAGCGCATCACAAACCGAAAGTCTCTCGTTGAGGTATTCAGCTGCCGCACGTCTCTTTGCGATGATGTCATCTATTCTCATAAGCTGTCTCTGAAGTCCGAGTCCCTGAATCTCTGTTGTAGAGAAATTGTTACCCATGAACTTGTGTCCTCCCTTGCCTGTTGCAGGAGTTACATCATAGAGCCACTTGTCGATATGCTGTGAGAAATCCGTGCAGAGGAATCTGCATCTCTTCATATCACCGATGAAGTCAGGATGATTTGTACAGAGGATACCGCCCTCACCGAAAGATGTGATATTCTTAACTTCATGGAACGAATATGCACCGAAATCTCCGATAGTTCCGAGTGCTTTACCCTTGTACCAGCCTCCGAAACCATGTGCTGCATCCTCGATAACCGTAATGTCGTGCTCCTTTGCAAGTTCCATGATCGGATCCATATCTACTGGATAACCGCCCATATGTACCGGGTAGATTGCCTTTGTATTAGGAGTAATCTTCCTTGCTACATCTGCAGGATCCATATTGAGTGTCTTCGGGTCAACATCGGCAAATACAAGCTTGCATCCTATTGAAAGCGGATATGCCATCGTAGCGATGAATGTAATAGCCGGAACTATGACTTCATCACCTGCTTTAAGTCCTGCCCACTTTCCGGCAATTTCAAAACCTGCAGTACAGTTTGTAAGGAATGTCGAACCTGTTGTATGCAGATATTCATCCGTCATCTGCTCGGCCTTTGTAACTTCCTTATCAAGCGACAGCTTTGCAGGCGCTTCTGAAACCTTATCAAGTGCCTTGATTCCCTCTTCAACCTTTGCCACTGCCTCATCATATTCTGCGCCTTCACCTACCATGAGGAATTTGATAAAGGCCATAACATCATCTGAATTATAATTCTCACCGACGGCTGCCCACGGAACCTTGGTCTCACCTGTGTTATATCTGAAATCAGAAGCTTTCTTTTCTCCCATTGTCTATCTCCTTCTCAATTATAATTGAATAAATTTCTTTGTATCATTTGATCTGTATGCTGCTTCCATGACTTTCTGCACATACACTGCTTCCTCTGCAGGCACCTCAAGAGGCTTGTTATTAAGGATTGAATCAGAAAAACTCTCAATCTCGCGAGTGTACATATTTCCGAATTCAACCTCTATCTGCTCGCTCTTCGATGTCTTAACATCCTGCTGAGCATCGTATCCGCCAACATCTCCACAGAACAACGCATCTAGGTTTCCTCCGTCCACCTGTCCGATTACTGTGTCTCCGCACAGTCTTCCGTGGTCTCCGAAGAACTCAAGTCTCCATTTTGCTGCATCATCAGGGATGTTGAAATTGCTCTGTACTACGCACTGAGCTCCGTTTTCCATCCTCAGCATAACCATCGAGGAATCTTCAACCTCATAATGGAATGTCAGCGTATCCTGGAATGCTGCTACTTCTTTAACTTTGGTGCCCATCACATACTGCATAAGGTCTATGCAATGAACTCCCATGTCCATCATTGCCCCGCCGCCGCCGTTTTTCTTCGACTGTCTCCAGTTTCCGGGCATATCAGGATACCAGCAGGTGAACTGCGAGTATGCCGATACAGGGTTTCCGATCCTTCCGTCTGCTATTGCCGACTTCATAGCCTGCACGTATGCTCCGAATCTCATCATCAGGCCTGCAGCAATTTTTACTCCCTTACTCCTGCAGTATTCAAGGACCTTTTCACCCTCTTCAGATGTCATTGCAAGAGGCTTTTCTATCAATATATGCTTTCCTGCGTCTGCTGCCGCCATGGCCTGCTTTGCATGCAGCACAACCGGTGTTGCGATATATACTGCATCGATATCAGGATCTGCCAGCAGATCTGCCTCGTTGTCGTATGCCTTCGGACATCCCCATTTCGCCCTGCACTTCTCGGCAAGTTCCATATTGATCTCCATGACTGCCACAAGCTCTGCATTCTCAGCCAGCATCATACCGGGTATGGTTCTGCGGTCTGCTATACCTCCGGCTCCGATGACTCCCCAACGTAATTTTTTCATATAAGCACCTCCTTACGTTTTTGTAAAAGGGAGGAGCCACTGCTCCTCCCCTCGGTCAAAAACTTAAGAATCAGTCAAATGACCAGAAATCTTCTACGTTATCAGCGTCAACCATGTAAAGAGCGATGTTTGTTGTAGGAACGTTCTCTTTACCTGAGAAGTAGTTGATAGCACCTTCATAGATGAACTGAGCAAGAACCCATGCATCTACGTTAAGGCATGCTGTGTAGTTAGGATCTCCATCATGAAGTGCTCCGAATGGCTCTGCACCATAGGCGCCCATTGAGAATACCTTAACATCTGTGTTGCCAACCTGCTGAAGAGCAGAGCAAGCACCCATAGCACCGTTGTCAACATCAGAGATGATGTAGTCATACGGCTCAACGATAGCCATGATAGCGTTCTGAGCTGTCTCACGGTTACCCTGTGAATCATACTTGTTAAGTACTTCATAATCGAAATCACCAGCTGCTACAGCTGCGTCAAGTGTCTCATGAAGACCAACAAATCTTTCCTGGCAGTGTGTTGAAACTGCGTTTGTAAGCTCAACAACACGAACCTTCTGTCCAGGGTTATGCTCCTTAACATAGTTAACGAAGTATTCACCTGTGATTGTACCTGTGGACTTCTGATCCCATGTAACTGTTGTCTCAGCCTTCTCCTCACCGTCTGTCCAGTAACCATCATAAATGATAACCGGAATACCAGCGTCAACAGCCTTTGTAA
The DNA here is from genome assembly GCA_030531245.1 of Lachnospiraceae bacterium. GTDB lineage: Bacteria > Bacillota > Clostridia > Lachnospirales > Lachnospiraceae > Darwinimomas. The sequence goes on along the minus strand of JAUNOA010000041.1, from coordinate 2,238 downwards.
GAGCCTCTGCTGATCCGTCAGGTGTGATCGGGTCAATCATAAGGATGTCACAGTTGTTAGCGATCATGTTCTCGATCTGCTTTGTCTGTGTCTCATCGTTAAGGTCACCGTCTTCGCATGCACAATCTGCACCGTAGTAAGCTCCGAGTGCTTCAAGACCCTTTGCAAGAGCTGCACACCACTCATCACCCTTGTAGCAGATAGAGCAACCGATCTTCTTGCCCTCAAGTACATCTGTGTCCTGAAGAACAACTGCGCCCGGGATACCAAGCTCTGCTGCTCTCTCGTCATCTGAAAGAACTGATGAGTCAACGATCTCAGGAGCTGCTGCTGTCTCAGCCTGAGGAGATGTAACTGCCTCTGTCTCCGGAGCAGGAGCTTCCTCTTTAACTGCCTCTGCTGCTACGTTCTCTGCTGCCTGCTGCTCAGCTGCTGTCGGCTGTGAACCACATGCTGCAAGAGAAAGTACCATTACTGCTGCCATAGCAATAGCAACGATTTTCTTCATTTTGTTTTCCTCCTAAAAATTTTTAAGAAATGTTGTTTATCTAAACAGGAGCGACCTGTCTAAACCATATTGGATTATACGCACAGTGCCATAATCTTTTCCTGTGTGGCTTCGGCTGCATCAAGCTCGCCCATCTTATGGCCTTCATGCATAACCATGATTCTGTCACACATACCGAGAAGCTCAGGCATTTCTGATGAAATCATAACTACCGTCTTGCCCTCTTTAACCATTTCAGTCATAAGACGATATATCTCTGCCTTTGCACCGACATCAATACCACGTGTAGGCTCATCAAGGAAGAGGATGTCTGATTCCTGGAACAGCCACTTCGCGATAACGACCTTCTGCTGGTTACCTCCTGAAAGGAACTGAACCTCTGTCTTGATGGATGGTGTCATAGTATGAAGTTTATCAACATACTCCTGAGCTGCCTTCTCTTCAAGACTGTTCTGGATAACTCCGCCTTTGATAACCTTATCAAGAGCTACCAGTGTGGTGTTCTTCTCAACTGTCATAATCTGAACAAGACCCTGGAGTTTTCTGTCTTCCGGTACAAGTCCGAGACCGTCCTTGATAGCTGCACGGAAGTTGCGGTATTTAACCTTTTTACCGCGAACATAAACCTCACCGGACTGAATCTTATCGATTCCAAGGATAGCACGTGCAAGCTCTGTACGTCCGGCACCGACAAGTCCCGAAATACCGAAGATCTCACCATGCTTAACTTCGAAGCTGATATCCTTAAGCATTCCGTTTACAAGATGATCAACTTTGAGTACCGTATCGCCGATAGGAACAACTTCCTTCGGATATTCCTGACCCATTTCACGTCCAACCATCATGTTGATGAGGCCCTGACGGGTAACCTTCTCAATAGGAAGTGTATCGATCATATGACCGTCACGAAGAACTGTAACATTATCGCAGAGATCAAACACTTCATCAAGACGGTGAGAAATATAAATGATTGTAATACCTTTCTCACGGAGCTGACGAACGATACGGAACATAATCTCAAGCTCACGGTCTGTAAGAACAGCTGAAGGCTCGTCCATAACCAGTACCTGTGAATTTGCATTGATGGCATGCATGATTTCAACGATCTGTTTCTTGGCAACTGTAAGTGATGAAACCTGTGCATTAACATCGATATCCATTCCGAGATCATCAACGATTTCCTGTGCACGTTTTCTCATGCCCTTCCAGTCAACCAGCCCCTTGGAATCTGTAAGAACATTTCCGAGGAACATGTTTTCAGCAACTGAAAGCGGCTCTGCAAGTTTGATCTCCTGATGAACAACTGCGATACCGGTACGGCGTGCCTGGATAGGAGTTGCAAAGTGCTCTTCCTTGCCGTTCATCCAAATCTCACCTGCTGTCGGCTGATAAATACCAGCCAGGATTTTAATAAGCGTTGATTTGCCGGCACCGTTCTCTCCAACCAGTCCGTGGATAGTGCCGCGTTCAACATTAACGGATACATCATCAAGCGCCCTTACACCGGGGAACTGCTTTGTAATGCCCTTTAATTCAAGAATATAGTCTGCCATATTTTCCCAACCTTTCTTTTAATATTTTTTCAGTTACGGTTAGGTCAATCAAGACTTCTTCATGTTACCGACAACGTCGAGAGTTACGGCCATAACAAGAACGATTCCTTTAAGTACATCCTGTACGAACGGATCGACACCCATCTGTGAGAAACCGTTGAAAAGAATGTTGAGGAA
>JAUNOA010000085.1 GCA_030531245.1 Lachnospiraceae bacterium | reverse complement strand
ATTCGGAGGATATTATGGCAGACAAGATAAAGAAGGAAACTATTCATGCAAAAGGTTTAGATATTGGTGTATATACATATGATTTTAAAGAGGAATATATCTCGTTGACTGATATAGCTAAATACAGTAACAAAGAAGATCCAAGATTTCCAATTCAAAACTGGATGCGTAACAGAAATACAATTGAATATCTTTCTATTTGGGAGGAACTGCACAATCCCGATTTTAACCGTGTGCAATTCGAGGCGGTTAAAAATGAAGCGGGACTGAATCGTTTCGTTATGACACCTACGAAATGGATTAGTGAAATGAATTCAATTGGTATGATTGTGAAAGCTGGAAGATATGGTGGCGGAACATATGCACATGTTGATATAGCAATGCATTTTGCCACATGGATTTCACCGGAATTTCAATTGTATATTATGAAGGACTATAGACGATTAAAAAATGATGAGAATAGTCGTCTATCACTAAACTGGAATCTGAACAGAGAAATTGCAAAGTTGAATTATAAGATTCATACTGATGCTATTAAAGAAAAATTGATTCCGCAAAAACTCACAAAAGAGCAAATCTCATTTGTTTATGCTGATGAAGCAGATATGCTGAACGTTGTACTGTTTGGTATGACTGCGAAAGAATGGAGAGAAATCAACAGGGGTAAAAAAGGTAATATCAGGGATTATGCTTCTATCAAGCAGCTTTTGGTTCTTGCAAATATGGAAAGCTACAATTCTATTTTAATTGCTCAAGGCTTGACGCAGGAAGAACGGATGATACAATTAAGAGAATTATCAGTTCAGCAGTTGAACACATTAAAAGAAATTGATGTATCAATGCTTCCTGGATTGGAAGATAAGTCAAACAAGTAATTTATACTTTCCTAACGGTGCATCGCTGTGTCGATAAGTTTCCCAATACTACCGACCACAGGGGATATGTTCCCCAAGACTATCAAAAGCCGTGGACATATTCCCACAAACGACCGAAAACGATTGACATATTCCCCAAGACTACAGAGCGGCTACGGACAGTTATACGCAAGTCTCGGGGCATGTGGAGGCATGCTGCCTCTTAGTGAAGACGAGCGTTAGCGAAGTCTGAACTTAGAGCAGTAGCCGTTCCGGCGAGCGAAGCGAGAGCAGATTACGGAGCACCATACAGGGACACTTAGCGAGGCAAACTGCTTGAGCAGTGCAGGCGAGCTTAGTGGAGTTTCGGAGCGAACAAAAGAGGTGACTTTGTCGGGATGCCGACCTGCTGGCCTTTTGATGAAAGAAGCAATCCGAGAGGAACTGAATCAAATGTGATTATGCTGGACATCGATCTTCTGACTCAGAAGAAGACGCTTCAGGAAATAAAAGAAATTGCGGAAGTAGAAGCTGTCTGCAGTGTTCCGGGAGTTACATTCATGTCTTCGCTGTCTGATCGGGATGGCAATGTACTACATATCATTCCGGGACAGGGATATAAGTACTATGAAAAACCGAAGTATCAGGTGCTGACGAACTTCTCTCCATTTAAGATGGATAAAGAACAGCACCCTTGGATGGGCTGGGACAGATACCATACTGCAAAAGAAATGCTGGAGCAGGCGCCGGATAACTTTGATGTTAAGGATTGCTTTGCTATTCTGAAGAAAGTTTCGCAGGAGCTGTGTCCGACAGTCGTATCAATGGTATTTGACGTCACCGAAATGAAGGTGTACTGGTGCGAAAACCGCCAGTGGAATAATATACAGGAAAAGGCTTTTTATGAGTAACTGCCTGAGCCGAAGAAAGGAAAACGTAAATGAAGGAAAAACCGGAATTAACGTTTGATACAATAAAACGCATGGAAGACATGACATGGTTTACCCATGCACAGATATTTGATGATCTGCTGATCGTGGCACAGAAAGAAACTGCATGCTTTGTCTGGAAAACTTCAGCGGGACTTGTTGTGATAGACGGAATCTGGCCGGATGAACGGGTGTACGATCAAATCATCACAGCAATCAAAGAAGCCGGTTGGGAAAGCTGTCCTATTACAAAGTTTCTTATGACGCACGGGCACATTGACCATGTCGGGTGCGGCAAATGGCTCAAGGATAATCATAATGCGGAAACGATTCTTTCCAAATCCGATGATGAATTAAGGATTTCCACACCGGGTGAGGATGGACGTTCTGACTGCTGGAAAGGATTCCGTATCGATCGTTATATAAGTGATGGCAATATCATCGATTGCGGTGATAAACGTATTCAAGTAATTGCTACACCGGGTCATACCGCAGGCTGCATGAGCTATATCTTCCCTGTTTTTGATAATGGAATAAAGCACATGGCATGTCTCTTTGGCGGAACGACACCGCCATGGGGAAACGAAGCGGGAAAAGAAGAACAAAAACAGTCTGTTGAAAAATTCATGAAAGTCGTAAAGGACAGTCACTGTGATGTTGCTTTAACCAACCATACAGCATTTGATGCCGGTATTGAGAGGATTGCATACAGCAGAGCAAGAATGTCGTATTTGCCAAATATATATGTGCTGGGAGAAGAAGGCGTTCAAAAATTTTGTGAAGTATTCATTGAGGTGGCAGAGTAATTTAGAATTCTAATATGAGTGAGGATGACAATTTAATTATCGGCAATATATATGCAGATTACAGGAGTTGAACGGGCCTTTCAGCGATTCGGGTATTTTCCCGGAGATGCCGAGAGGCCTTTTTTGTTATGGCAACGAGTCGTATACTCTGCGCTTGCACGGGAGTATACGACTACTAATCATCGAGACGCCAGTCGAGATTTACGACCTGACCCGGGGCAAAAAGGCGGAAGTACAGTTGAGTGTGCACTTTATGAGAACAAAACATAATATGCGCATGATATGTTGACAGATTTCTGATAGAGATTATAATAAGATGATGAAGAGGATATGTATTATTGACATAGAATATAGCTGAAAAAATGGAGGAATAATATGGCTAGGGTTGCAACTAATATTAGTATAGATGAGGATATTAAGCCAAAGGCACAGGCAATG
>JAUNOA010000084.1 GCA_030531245.1 Lachnospiraceae bacterium | reverse complement strand
GGTTGCAACTAATATTAGTATAGATGAGGATATTAAGCCAAAGGCACAGGCAATGCTTGCAGAATTTGGTCTGGATTTATCTACTGCTGTAAATATGTTCTTAAGACAAATGCTTCGTGAAAAGGCCATTCCTTTTGAAATTAGGCAGGAAATCCCAAATGCGGACACTTTAGCTGCAATGGCTGAAGTTGAAGAAATGGAAAAACATCCGGAACTTGCAAGAACATATTCAAGCGTGGACGAATTTATGGAGGATCTTCTGAAGTGAAATACGAAATAAGAAAAACATCTCAATTCAAAAAGGACTTCGGTACTGTAGTAAAACGAGGACTTGATATAGAGGAGTTCCGCACTGTCTTAGAGTTACTGGTGAATGGATCAACAATTCCTGAAAAATACAGAGATCATCCACTCCGCAATTCAAAGGATTTTAAGAATTGCAGAGAACTTCACATCGAACCGGATTGGCTGCTTGTTTATAAATACTCAAATGATAATGTCATTTTGTATTTAATCAGAACCGGGAGCCATAGTGATTTATTCTGATATAAAGAATATTGAACTTCATATTGGATCAGCTTTCCGGATTGGACGGCATATCATACCGTGCGATGATGGGTGAATATATCATTTACTACAATGGGAAAATTGTCGGTGGAATATATGATGACAGGTTTCTGATAAAGCCGGTCAAATCGGCAATGGCAATGCTGCCGGATGCGGCGATGGAGCTTCCGTATGAGGGTGGTAAGGAAATGATCCTTGTTGAGGATGTGGATAACAGAGAGTTCCTTGAGAAACTGTTCACAACCATTTATGAGGAATTGCCTGAAACTAAGAAAAGGAAATGAACAAACAGGAATTTGAGGAGAAAGAAAATAAACAAAGCACTTGTTGTTATTGATATTCAAAACGATATTACAAAACATTACAAAGATATTGTTGAGGGAATCAATAAAGCGATTGATTGGGCGAAGGAAAACGGAATGTACATTGTGTATATTAAGCACAACAATATTACCGCAGGAACACGTACGTTTAAGCCGGACTCCAAGGGTGCGGAACTTGTGCCGGAACTGAAGGTTGTATCTGACAATATTTTTGTTAAAACAAAAAGCAACGCATTGACAAGTGAAGAATTTGCCATGTTTATTTACGCAAATCAAATTGACGAATTTTATGTATGCGGTGCTGACGCTACCGCCTGCGTCAAATCCACCTGTTTTAATATGACCAAAGCAGGCTATTCCGTTCATGTAATTTCCGATTGCGTTACAAGTTATGATTTGAAGAAAATAGACGAAATGCTGGCGTACTATGAAAGCAAGGGCTGCGAAGTAAAGGCGCTTGCTGAGTATATTTCATGATATTCTGCTTTTTTGACAAATTGCAGTTTGTCGAGCTTTTTGCTATAAGCGGTATACGAACAAATCCCTGCTTGCGAAGGAAACGAATATAGACAAAACTCCGGGCAGTACGGGATAAAATGCCTACTGCTATAATTATGGCAGGAGTAAAATGTCAGTGAAGAAATTAAGCAAAACAGTAAAATGATGGGTGGCTCTGTCAGCCGCTACCGGACTGATTATAAAAGAACTCGTCACATGTCGAGACGGTAGTCTTGATGTCAAGAAAAGAAAAGTAAAGAGCGTCGAAATGGCTTGAAATCAAAGGGTTTCGAGGATTCAGCCTCATCCGGGGCGGTTTCCCGAAGCCCTTATTTTTGTGTTCCGGCAGCAGTGTTCTAAAAAAGAAAAGGTTACATGAAAGGACTCATCCAATTGTGTAACCTTTTATATAGAGCCGATGGTTAGAAAAACTAACAATAATGGTTGAAAATTCTAACTTACAGTATTATAATATATAAGCTGGTAAGTAGGAGGAAGAAAAAATGAGTGCAATAAATGAGAAGATAAAAGAATTGAGGAACCAGCTTCATCTTTCACAAGATTATGTGGCAAGATTCCTTGGTGTAAACCGTGCTACGTTTACACAGATGGAAAATGGAAAAAGAAAAATATTAGCGGAAGAATTATCAAAGCTTTGTACATTATTTGGTGTTTCAGCAGATTCATTACTTGGAGATACAGAAATCAGTAACCCCGCAACTTTATTTGCCAGAAGTTTTGAAAATCTTGATGAAACAGACCAGGCAGAAATTATGAACCTTATCAGATTTAAAGAACAAATTAAGGCTCAGAGGAATAAGTAATGCTTTTTAAAGATACCGCAAGAGAATACGATGATCCGGAAATGATGGCACAGGCATATCTCCGTTCATATTTCGGGAATGAGAAGGTAGAATACCCTATTAATCCGTTCAAGATGCTGAAGGATGAGGGTATTCTGTTTTCATTATCGAGTTTTAATAAACTGGAAGGTGTTTATGTACCGGCTGAGTCAGATGAAGATATTGCTGTAGTTGGTATCAATATTAATCGACCTATAACAAGACAACGATTTACTGCTGCACATGAACTTTGTCATCATTTTCGTGATGCGAACAAGCAGGTGTCATGTCCTATCGGTAAAAGAAAAGGTAAAATCGAGGATTTTGCGGAAAAATTTGCTGCAGCGTTATTGATGCCATTAAGCGAATTGCGGGCTCAGGTGAATAAGCATCGCAACAACGGAAAAGATATATCGTTTGATGCGGTTTTGGAAATTGCGGATTATTTCGGAGTAAGTTTCGAAGCATGTCTTTTCAGAATAGCATATTCTATATCACTCCAACAGATGAAGAGATGGTCACATTCTACAAGACGATAACATTTCTTTCAGAAACACACAGTCTTGTCATAGTTACAAACAGGCCATTGTCCGAATGGACAAAGATGGGCGTGGATAAGCACCTCGCAGAGACGCTGCGTAAACGTCTTATGTCAAATGCACAGTTGATGCATCTTAAATAACAGGAAAGGCACCTTACCGCCTTTCATATGGAACAATTACTCTTATAAAGCTGAAAATAATAAATCTCAGGAACTGATGAATAATTCATCACTGCGTGAGATTTTTAATATATAACCCCAGGGGGATGTATATCTCTACAGGGTAAATCTGAATTTCCATAAATTTTAGGACTCAAACAAATTTAATACTCAAAAAATAT
>JAUNOA010000040.1 GCA_030531245.1 Lachnospiraceae bacterium | reverse complement strand
ATCAGGAAGCCTTCAGTGTTCATTACCGCTCGTCTGCCAGAGTCGGGAAATCGGCGAAAAGACATCTCGTAGATCCGTCTTTAAGTTGTGCGGCACTTCATTTGACAGAAGAGAAACTTTTGAATGATCATGAGACATTCGGCTTGATGTTTGAGGCGTTAGCGGAACGTGACTTGAGAATATACGCAGACTGTCTGGAGGGGCATCTATACCACTTCAGGGATAATACATCAAGAGACGAAGTCGATGCAATCGTGGAGTTTAAGAATGGCGATTATGCCGCTTTTGAAATCAAACTGAGCGACGGAAGTATAGAAGATGCAATTAATAGCCTCGTCAGATTCAATGAAAATACAGAAAAAAAGCCGGTTTACATGTGCGTAATAGTGGGACACCTGGATACTGTCATGAGGGATCCTAAGACTGGCGTATATATTGTTCCGATTACATCACTCAAGCCTTAAAGCGTTGAATAAACTTCCTCGAAAGACAGAAGCCTTCAATTTTGAAAAGGCAACCAAACATAACATAAACTAGAAAAATTCGTTATGTGCAGTTGGTAGAAATGCATGCAACCGAAAATTACAATATTCATATAAATAAAAAGCGAGGAGATTTTTATATGAGTATTGTTGAAGTTAAGGGATTGATGAAAAGGTATCCTTCCTTTGAACTTTCAGGGATTTCCTTCGATGTTCGGGAGAGCAGAATCACAGGTTTTATCGGCAGAAACGGTGCCGGTAAGACCACAACGATCAAGGCTATGCTGAATTTGATTCATCCGGATAGCGGAAACGTTTCTTTTTTCGGGAAGCCTATCCTGATGGATGAGGCAGAAATCAAAAAACGTATAGGTTACTCTACCGGAACAGTCAACTGGTATCCGCGGAAAAAGATTAAGGATATAGTTCAGGTTGTTAAAAGCTTTTATGACACGTGGGATGATGAAGCATACCGGAGGTATATTGGTTTATTCAATCTTGATGAATCAAAAATGCCGATAGAGCTTTCAGAAGGTATGAAGGTAAAATTTAATCTGCTTTTGGCACTTTCCCACAAGTGCGAGGTGCTGATTCTGGACGAGCCGACCAGCGGCCTGGATCCGTTTTCGCGCAATGAGCTTTTAGATATTTTTACTGAGCTTAAAAGCGACGGAGTAGCTGTGTTTTTCTCAACGCACATTATTTCCGATATTGAGAAATGTGCTGATGATGTCGTTTATATTTCGAAAGGAAGGATAGTTGCAGCTTCATCTAAAGAGGCCTTTACAGAAAATTATTCCGAAGCAGGAGAAAGTCTCGAAGAAACAATGCTTCGAATGGAGAGAGGTGTGGCTCATGCGTAACATTATGCTAAAAGAGATGAAGCTCAGCGCATCTTTGCTCTCCTATCTGTTTATCCTGTCCGGGCTGATGTTTTTTTTACCCGGATACCCGGTGCTCTGCGGGGCATTTTTCTCGGCACTTGGACTCTACAAAAGCTTTGAATTTGCCAGAGAAGCAAATGATACTCTTTTTTCTGCACTCCTTCCGATTGCAAAGAAAGATGTGGTAAAAGGAAAATATGCTTTCGTATGTGTGATTGAGTTTTGCACACTTTTTTTGATGGTCGTCTGCGTAATCGTAAGAATGACCATCCTTAAAGAAGCACCGGTGTATCACGACAACGCTCTGATGAATGCAAATTGTTTTGCTTTGGGTGCGGCTTTCTTTCTTTTCGGATTGTTCAACCTGATCTTTGTGGGCGGATTTTTCAAAACGGCTTATAAACTAGGAAGACCGTTCCTTGTATACATGATTGCTGCTTTTCTCAGCATAGGCGTATTTGAAGCTCTGCATCATATCCCCGGGCTGGAGGTGCTGAATGCTTTTGGCACAGAGAACATCAAGATACAGCTGCTTTTGCTCATGGCAGGGATAGCGGCGTGGATTCTGATGACTGTATTTTCCTGTCGGAAAGCTTGTATATGTTTTGAAAAGATTGATCTGTAAAGGGGGGCGTTTGTATGCTTAAAGAAAATCTGGCGATGCTTCGTAATATACATGGATATTCGCAGGAAGAGATTGCGGAAAAGATAGGAATCTCGCGTCAGGCCTACGCAAAATGGGAAAGCGGCGCAACAATTCCCGACATTGAAAAATGCAGTCTGCTTGCACAGGTGTACGGAACCACGATTGACAGTCTTGTCCGGACAGAATCTGTTGATGGCATCGGTATGCTGCCGCCAGCTCCCATAGGAAAGAACATCTGGGGTGTTGTTACGATTAGTGACAGAGGGCAGATTGTCATTCCCAAAGGAGCGAGAGATCGGTTTGAACTTACGGGTGGACAGCGGCTGGTTGTTGGAAGTGATGAACGCGGAATAGCATTGATCCCGGCAAAGATTTTCGAAGAAATCTTAAAAAAGGGCATGGAGTTCATGACCGGAAATGATGAAGCTGGGGAATACTGATCAGTCGGAAAGACAACACAATAAGAGTACACCAGTTTAGCGAAATATTCCCACGTACCCTCAAACACATTTTCAGAGGCGGAATATTGGCTGTTACGACCGAATAGCAGTTTGTGGGGGAGGAATATTGTCTGGCTCGACCGGACATTAGACTTCCGAACTCACGGCATGTGGAGACGGTCGCATTACTGTCGAGAATTTCGAAGTAATGTGCTAAAAATCCTTTGAAATCAAGTGGTTTTGCGGGTTTCAGTGTGAAAGTCAGAGTGTGATTCTGGCATCAGGGAAAGGCTTCGAGGCGCCAGAAAAAGGTGCGGAAATCACGGCGAGGCTTGAAGATTGTTGTCAAAGGGTCAGAAACACACATTGAGACTTGAAGATTATTGTCAATGTGAAATTGAGACTCGAAGATTGTTGTCATCGAGAGATTGAGACTTGAGGATTGTTGTCATTTGCAGGCGAGGCTTGAAGATTACAGTCCAAGAGAGAATTCCCAGAAGCGGTGATAATAAAAGAATCATATTCAGGAAAGAATATGGACAGACCCGAGTGGAACAAACTCGTGAAAAATCTGCGGGAAAGTGATGTGCTAGTTTTCGACAGCGTCTCCAGAATGTCCAGAAACGCCTCAGAAGGCTTTTTGGCATATGAGGCATTATTTAATCGTGGAATAGCATTAACGTTCCTTAGAGAACCACAGATAGATTCTGAGACATATCGCAGAGCTCTTCAAGGCAACATCACTCTAACGGGCACTTCTGTAGACTGCATACTAGAAGGAGTAAACCAATATATGCTTTCGCTGGCAAAAGAGCAGATCCGTATCGCCTTCGCACAATCTGAAAAGGAAGTTGCAGATCTGAGGCAAAGGACGAGAGAAGGAATGCTCACTGCCCGTATGAACGGAAAGCAGATAGGAAGGGTGTCAGGAAAGAAGGTTATCACAAAGAAATCGATAGAAGCAAATATAAAAGAATGCAGCGCTTCCTTCGAAGGTTCTCTCTCTGATAGGGATTGCATGAAATTGACTAGATTGGCTAGAAACACCTATTACAAATACAAAAGAGAAATAAAAGAAGACGAAGGAAAAGGTAGAGACGGGCAGCTGATACTTGAGCCAGTATCAAACTGCCCGAAAGAGGAAAATTCTCTATAGAGGAACTAGTATTTGATTCTCTAATACTTATTAGAGTTTCAATTTTTGACTGTTTTCTCTATAACCTGGTAATAGAGTTTTGGAAGAATAGACCATAACCAAAGACACACATAGTATTTATTGCAAGTATAGTACGCAATGAAATATTCCGGAGATTAAAAGAGATAAGTGGGAAAGATAAAAAGAACTTTACGGTACCTGCGGCAATAAGGGAACTGGAGCGAGTGAACATAGTAAAAGACGGAAGCGGAAAATATATCAGGAGATACGGACTTACGGCAAAACAGAGAAAGATTCTGTCAGCATTCGGCATAACAGAGAAGCAGATAAATGATGCTGTGAAAGAAATAAACAGAGAACTCGATAAAACATAAACAGTATTAAGCGGAGATTGTAAAATGAAGATACTTTTGTTTGGTGTATCAAATGTTGGAAAAACAACAATAGGAAGGATGTTAACGACTCCCCGGAAAAGGTGGTGGACAGAATAATCTCAGAATACAATCTGAAATGAATTGAGCAGATCTTTTAGTTATAGAAAATCCTCAAAGTTAAGGAAACAACCACAAAACAAGCCCTCCTGTCATCAACGAATGGTGCTCAGGAGGGCTTCTTCATACCCGTATTCAATTATCCCTCGATGTCCATTTTGAGGGTTGACATTATCTAAATACTCGACTACAATAAGGTCAAATACTCGGTTAAATAAAAGCCATATACTCGGATGCACTTAAAACGCAAACATTGACCCAAGTCTGAATGTTATAGGAGAAACATATGAAAGAATATTACGAAAGAGTATCGGATAAGGTATTAAAAGACCATTTAGAATCAAAGGGAGCGGTTTTAATTGAGGGAGCCAAGTGGTGCGGAAAGACAACATCGGCAAAACATATTGCGAAAAGTTTTATAGAAATGGACCGTCCGGATCTGACAGAACAATATCAGCAGATGGCAAGAATTAAACCCTCTGCACTGCTTGAAGGAAAGGTCCCTCATCTCGTAGATGAATGGCAGATAGCCCCCGGCATTTGGAATGCGGTTCGATATGAAGTGGATCAAAGGGGAGAATTCGGACAGTTTATTCTTACCGGTTCTTCGGTCCCTCCTGTTTTTGACGAAAGTGTGCACACGGGAACAGGACGTATCGTAAGAATGAAGATGCGTCCGATGTCACTTTTTGAATCTAAAGACTCTACGGGCGAAGTTTCATTAGGAGATTTGTTTCGGGGATGTGATATCGCTGCCTCGGATAATCACAATATAGATGATATTGCATATCTTATTTGCAGGGGTGGCTGGCCATTATCGCTAAATACATCAAAAAAGGTGGCTCTGAAGCAAGCATTCGATTATTATGATTCGGTCGTCAAAGATGATATATCCGGAGTTGACGGAACAAAGAGAGATTCTGAAAGAACAAAGCGTTTAATGAAATCATATGCAAGAAATGTGGCTACTCAGGCTTCGCTTGAAACAATCAGAGAAGATTGTATTGTAAATGATACGGATACCTTTGATAAAGAAACGCTGTACTCATACATAAATGCTTTAAAGAAAATATTTGTAATAGAGGATTCGGCGGCATGGAATCCTAATTTAAGATCCAAAACTGCAATAAGAACTGCAGATACAAGATATTTTGTAGACCCTTCAATTGCAATAGCTGCACTTGGATTAGGACCGGAAGATTTAATCAATGATTTAAACTTGATGGGCTTGATTTTTGAAAATCTTTGCGTAAGGGATTTGCGAATCTATGCTGAATCTTTAGATGGAGATGTTTTTCACTATAGGGACAAGACAGGATTGGAATGTGATGCAGTAATTCATTTGCGCAATGGACAATATGGCCTTATTGAGATTAAGCTGGGCGGAGATAAATTAATTGGTGAAGGCGCAAAAAATTTACTGAAGTTGGCTGGGAAAATAGACTCGGAAAAAATGAAGGAACCAGCTTTCATGATGGTTTTATGTGGTATAGCGCCTTTCGCATACAGACGAGAAGACGGTGTGTATGTTGTCCCGATATCTTGTTTAAAGAATTGATAAGTTCCCTCGGACACAGTGCTTGAAAATCTGCAGACATTATACTCAGATTGCAATCTTGGAAAGAGCGATTTTACATAATCGCTTAGTCTTTACGAATTTAAACGGATGGACAAAAGAAGTATTCTTTATGGCAGACAAGATAAAAAAGGAAACTATTCATAATGGAAAATGGATTATAAATGATTGATGTTATTATGATAAAGAAATTCCCGCAGATTCCGGTCTGTGGGTTTTTATATTATGGAACTATGAAAGGATGTGATGAACTCAACATGAGCTGTCTTAAATGGCTTGATGGATTCGGAAATGGACAGATTAATGAAAAGACAAAGAAGATTCCTCGGGATATGTTCAGAAACGAGTATCTGAAACTGCAGCACGTTTACGAACGGAAAGAATGTATGGTATTTGCTTCAGGCAAACGGAAGCATGTTGTCAGCAGGACTTGTACAGGACAATACCGGCAACTATTACAGTCTTGAGACAAATCGTAATGGATATTATGGAATGATGCGTTATCAGGATGGCTGGTATAACTGTAATGGACAACAGGTGTATCTGCAGTTCAATCAGGCACATAACAATTCGTTCGGCGCTGTAATCAATGCAGATGGCATTGAAAAGCTTAAAGCAATTTACGGGGTAACGAGATACAATATTGGTAATGAAACATGTACTTATACATCAACCTTTCAATAGATAAAGATTGAAAATTCCGAGATAAAATCCGTCTCTGAGAAGGCGGATTTTATTATTATGTCCTATATAATTCAGTCGTTCTTTTTAGTTGACAATTGAAATCTTTCGAATAATAATACGGACAAGTTCCTGCAAACGCACGGTTTTGTCGATATGTTCCCGATTACGACAAGCATTTTCGGGTTTGGGGCAGTAGGTGCTGACATTCATCTTATCGTCCCAATACACGTGGAAACATGTGTCCTATTAACGAATACTAACGAAGGTGAAGAAATATTTCATAATTTGTTTTATAATGCAAGATGAGTAAAGTACTCAAAGCAGTTTCACAGGAAGATTAAGTGTTTGAGAAAAGAGATCACTGCTATGATATTAGACGTTAAAAAAATTAAAATTGCAGTTATGGTTCCGGAGGAAAATCTTGAAGATGTTCGAATCGCGATGTGTGAAGCAGGATGCGGCCATATCGGAAACTATACGCATTGTACTATGGCAACAAAAATAACGGGAACATTTATGGGAAATGACAAAACCAATCAATATATAGGGAGTAAAAATGTTATTGAATCGCGCAAAGAGATCAAACTTGAAGCATTGTGCAGTATAGAAAATGCTGAAGCTGTTCTTGCGGCTATCAGGCGGGCTCATCCTTATGAGGAATCCGGAATTGATATATATCCAATGATAGACGAGGAAGATTTGCGAAAATAGTACTGTAGTGAAAAATATGACTATTGATAATTACGAAGAGAAACGCAGAGAACTGGTTGAACTGAACTCCAATGTTCAGGGTGTTATTCTGCGGGAAAAAGAGCAGAGGGTTGAAGAGGAATTAGAGAGACTTAGAAATGAGTTTTTTGATTCCTGCAATGGAGATGTCATATATGATATACCGACGCTGAACAACCGGATTATACAGAACAGCAGGTTGTATAAATTCTGTGACTGTATGCCCAAGGGAGCGGATCTTCATGTACATGATATGTCAATCCTGCCGGCGCATGAGCTTGTTGAACTGCTGATCACATGTCCTGAGTTCTGCATCAATACCGACAGAAAATCCTATGATCTTGTTCGGGCTGTGAACGGCGAGATTCCTTCAGGCTATATCAGATTCTGCGATGCTGTTACCGACGGATATTACACGAAAGAAGAAATAGTATATCAGTGGACAATTGACAGTGTGAAGGAATCAGGAGAAACTGTCTGGGAGTATTTTGAGAAACTGTTTTCCCGACATGATGTACTTAGTAACAATCCGGACTTTGCACGTAAATACTATGATTACACTTTCCGGTATTGCTGCAGACATGGGATTATGCATATTGAAATACATCTCATGCTGACAGAGAGTCAGGAGCTGTGCAGTGAATATGTGACAGCGATCAGGGCTGCTTATTATGATGTTAAGAAGGAACACCCGTATTTTACAGTAAGGATAATAGGAACAGGTGTTAAGGATGATAACGAGCAGTTGGATTTAACAAAAAAATGCTTTCAAAACACGGTCAGTCTGCAGAAGCTTATAAAGGATGAATCCAACCCGGACAGCCCACGGAATTTTATTATTGGTTTTGATCTGGCAAACGAGGAGGATTCGAGTCTTCCGCTTAAAACTTTTGCACCGATGCTTCTCAAAGCCAAAGAATTATATCCGGACCTGAAATTGTATATTCATGGAGGAGAAAGTCTGGATGCTGGTAATGATAATCTGATCGATGCATTTCTGCTGGGCGTTACAAGAGTCGGTCACGGACTTAATCTTTACAGATATCCCGATCTGCATGCAAGATATGTGCGATCGGAAATATGCCTGGAAGTATGTCCTATCAGCAATCAGCGACTTGGCTATACCAGAGATTTGAGGAACCATCCTGTTACCGAGTATTTAAAAACCGGTCTGGTTATGGCACTTTGCTCGGATGATCCGACATATATGGAGCATCAGGAACTTTCAGATGATTTTTTTGCCGCGGTTGTCTGTTGGGGCGCTAGGCTCAGCGACCTTAAGGTACTTGCGATCAATTCAATAATGTACAGCGGACTTGATGAAAAGGATAAATACAAGTCACTGGGCGAATTCAAGATTATGTGGGATGCGTTTATTGATTCCGTGGAAACACAGGGGATAGGACTGCCTGAAGTAAACGAAGGCCCGTAAAGTGATACAATCAGAGGATATTCCGGATTATACATAGAAAGAAGGTAAAAATGGGTTTTTAAGACAGCAAACGGCAAATCTTATAACATGTATCAGAATCATAAGTGCAGCAGTTCTGATGTTCTGTCCTGTTTTTTCATTGCCGTTTTACGTAGTTTATATCATCGGAGGCATCAGTGATGTGCTCGATGGAATAGTTGCAAGATGTATGAAAATCGGGACGAAGTTCGGGGCAAAAATAGATACCATTGCTGACATTCTTTTTGCTGCGGCAGTGATAATAAAAGTACTGAATGTTATACAGATTCCGCCGTGGCTCATAGGCTGGACCATCTGTATAGCAGGGATCAGATGTATCAATATAGTCATCGGTATTGTCATCAGCGGCCATTTTATTCCCGAACATACGATACTGAATAAAATAACAGGGGTTCTTCTTTTTGCTATACCGCTGTGTATAGGCAGCTTTCCATGGCAGCAGGTCAGGATACTGATTATTCTGACGTGTGCTTTTGCAACGGTTGCCGCCATACAGGAAGGATATTATATCCATACAGGAAGGAAAGTTGATTGAGGAAGAAAGGATGACGGTATGACTTTATTATTATTTCTACTGGCGCTGGCAGGCGGATTCTTCCTGCTGGCAAAGGGATCGGATTACTTTGTTGACGGAGCGGCAGGGATTGCCGGGAAATTCGGGATTCCTCAGATAATCATAGCTCTTACGATAGTCGCAATGGGAACAAGTGCTCCGGAGGCGGCAGTAAGTATCGCGGCGGCATTTCAGGGAAATGCGGATATTTCCATCGGAAATGTAATAGGCAGCAACATAATGAATATTTGTATTATTCTGGGATTGTGTGCAGTCATCACCCCGCTTGCCGTAAAGAGAAGTACGGTAAGATATGAGATGCCGTTTTTGATTTTTGTGTCTCTTGTCCTGCTTTTACTGGGACTGGATGGGAATGTAGGACGGATCAACGGAATCATACTGATAGTATTATTCATCATTTATCTGGGATATCTTTTCGCTGAAGCAAAAAACGGCAGAGAACAACAGACCGAAGACGAAAAACAGAAGAATATCGGGCTTCTGCTTTTATTCCTGGTCGGTGGCCTTGCCGCAGTTGTGATAGGAAGTAAGCTGGCGGTATATGGAGCTACGGGACTTGCAGAAGCTTTCGGATTGAGCGAGAGATTTATAGGACTTACCATAGTCGCGCTCGGAACTTCATTGCCGGAACTGTTCACCTGTGTGGCAGCGGCAAAAAAAGGTAATGACGATATAGCAATCGGAACAATAGTGGGAAGCAATATTTTTAATATTCTGTTTGTAATCGGACTTACATCGCTGATCACAAATGTTCCGTATCAGTCCAAATTCATCATTGACGGACTGGTAATGATAGCAATAGTGATATTCCTTTGGATTTGTGTACTTGTCAGAAAAAAACTTACAAGAACGGCCGGAATATGTCTGCTGGTACTTTATGCCGCATATTTCGTATATCTTCTGAAAGGATGATATTTCCGGTTGACATATACTATTAAAATGTTATAATGAGCTCACCATAACGAGAAGGCGAGAGACAAGCTCAATGACCCTTCAGCAACCTTCCTTTAAGGAAACGGTGCTAAAGCTTGGATGATGGGTTATACATTAACAGATAAGACAGCCTGTCATCGTGACAGGCTGTTTTATCTGTTTGGCAGCCCTCAGGCGATAAGCATTTTCACAGGACAAATTTTAATCGGGGGAAAAGTATGTATTATTACAGTAATGAAATCGTATTCAGAGGTCATCCGGACAAAGTATGTGATCAGATCAGTGCCGCTATATTGAAAGCATGCATGGAGCAGGACAAAAATACCCGTGCCGGTATCGAAACTATGGGAGGAAAAGGCAGGATTTTCATCACCGGTGAAGTCACCACTTCAGCTCAAATCGATGTAAAGAAGATAGCAAGGGATGTTCTTAATGATGTCGGATACACGGCAGATTATGAGATTATCGACAATATCGGCAAGCAGTCCGCAGACATTGCACTCGGAACAAATGACGAAATCGGAGGAGCCGGAGATCAGGGAATGATGTTCGGATATGCCTGTGATGATACAGAAAGAATGCTTCCGGCTGCCATGGTTATTCTTCAGGAGTTTGCGGCATGGTATGATGAGATACGAAAGACAGACAGCAGATTTCTCCCTGACGGAAAGTGCCAGATTACAGGCCTGTATGAAGAAGGACAAAAAATCCAAAAGATAGCCACATGGACGATTTCATATCAGAATACAGAGAAAGAGCGTGAAGCAACCGATAAGATCATAATTGACAAGGCAAGAGAAATAGCCTCAAAATTCGGCATGGAAATTGAAAAGTTTCTGGTCAATCCTACAGGTAAATTTGAAATCGGAGGATTTGACGGAGATGCAGGTTTGACCGGAAGAAAAATCGTAGTCGATTCATATCAGAGCTTTGCAAATGTCGGCGGCGGATGCATGAACGGAAAAGATCCGACCAAGGTTGATTTTTCAGCAGCACACAAAGCCAGAGAGATAGCCTGCAGATATCTGCCGGGACATCACTGGGTTGAGGTTCAGCTTTCCTATGCAATCGGAAAGGACAAACCACTTGCCATATACATTGACACAGATAAGGGTTCTGTTGAGGCACCGGAAAGCCTCTATGACGAGTGCACGCCTGCCCGTATCATCAGGGATCTTAAAATGAAAGAGCTCGATTATGTAGAGCTTGCAAAGTATGGACATTTCAGATAAGAATACTATCTATAAAGCATATGGCACCGATTACAGACAGATGACAAAACGTCTGCTTGGCAGGGCCGGCTTCATAGAAGATGTGACGTCAAAAATGAAAAAGCTCGGCCGGACTCCGGACGCACTGAAGATTGCGATAAAACCGAATCTACTGGACTGCACCCCGGCTGATTACGGTGCAACTACCCATCTTGAGATAGTTGAAGGAATAATTGAAGTGCTGAAAGAAAATAACTTCGGCTCTGTTACGATAATGGAAGGATCGTGGGTAGGAGGAAATACACAGAAGGCATTTGAATACTGCGGCTATAATGCTCTTGCCGCAAAGTGGAATGTCGGAATCATTGACGGACAAAAGGAAAAGTCATACCGGGCGGATTGTCAGGGTTTGGAACTTAATATCTGCAGATGTTATCAGGATGTTGATTATCTGATAAATGTTCCCGTGCTCAAGGGACACTGCCAGACTAAGATAACATGTGCCCTCAAGAATATGAAAGGACTTATTCCAAACAGTGAGAAGCGGAGATTTCATACGATGGGGCTACATAAACCGATAGCCCATCTGAATACGCATATTCACCAGGATTTTATTGTAGTAGATCATATATGCGGAGATCCGGATTTTGAAGAAGGCGGTAATCCGCTGGTAAGAAACTGTATTATGGCAGCGAAGGATCCGGTTCTGGTTGATGCCTATACAGCGGATATTCTCGGATACAGGCCATACGATGTCGAATACATCAGACTGGCGGAGAAACTGGGAGTAGGAAGCGCGGATCTTTCAAGGTTAAGGATAGTAACGGTTGAGGGAGATAATAACGAAGACCTTCCGGACACTCATAAGATACTTACAGTCAGCTATGCCGTCGAGGATGTGGATTCCTGCAGTGCATGTTACAGTATGCTCATCGGAGCACTTAACAGGCTTAAGGAAGAAGATTTGCTGGATAGATTTGACGGAAAAATCTCTATCGGACAGGGATATCGCGGAAAAACCGGCATTTGCGGAGTCGGGAACTGTACAGCGGGCTTCAAATTCAATATTCCTGGATGTCCTCCGGATGAGGAAATGATATACAGAGCCCTGAAGGAAAAAATATTAAGGAAAACGGAAGATTAAAAATGTCTGTGATACTTGCACGAATTGAATATTACAGATATAATAGATGCAGTATTATTGGGGGAGAAATCCATAACCATTCTTTATAGGAGGGATATATGAATATAGTAAAGAATTTTGAAGGTGACAAGCTTGTAGTAGCACTTGAGGGAAGACTGGATACAACAACGGCTCCGGAGCTTGAGGCAACATTGAAAGAGGAGCTTCCGAATGCTCAGTCTGCTGTTCTTGATTTTGAGAAGCTTGAGTATATCTCTTCAGCAGGCCTTCGTGTTCTTCTGACAGCTCAGAAGGAGATGGTTAAGAAGGGTGGAATGGTCATCAAGAATGTATGTCCTGAGATCCTTGAAGTATTCGAGATTACCGGTTTTTCGGATATTCTTACAGTTGAATAATTGATTCGGAATATTAAAAGAGACGATCTTATGATTGTCCCGGATTGATGAAAAAGTCTGCTTCATACGAAGCAGACTTTTTCTTTGCTTTTTACTGACCGTAGTAGGCATTGGCACCATGCTTACGGAAATAATGTTTATCCTGAAGAGACTGCGGAGCCGGACATACTTCAGGATTGATCATTTCCGTGTAGAGGGCCATTTTGGCACACTCTTCCAGACATACGGCATTGTGTACGGCGTTATCGGCAGAAGTACCCCAGGTAAACGGACCGTGATTCTGGCAAAGTACTGCAGGTACGGCTTCATAGTCGAGACCTCGCTCTTCAAAGGTATCACAGATAACCACGCCGGTGTTGTATTCATAGTTTTCAAGTTCCGCCTCGGTGAGTACTCTTGCACACGGAACAGGACCATAGATATAATCGGCATGTGTTGTTCCATAACAGGGGATATCCCTTCCGGACTGTGCCCACGCTGTCGCAAACGGTGAATGTGTATGAACGATTCCCTGAACCTTCGGGAAACGGTTGTAGATAACAAGATGAGTATTGGTATCGGAAGATGGATTGAGCCGTCCTTCGACCTTGTTTCCGTTAAGATCCATAAGCACAATATCATCAGGCGTGAGTTTATCGTAATCCACACCGGAAGGTTTTATTGCGAATATACCGGCTTCTCTGTCGATTCCGGAAACATTGCCCCAGGTGAATGTGATCAGGTGGTGCTCAGGCAATTTCATATTGGCCTTCCAGACTTCCATTTTAAGCTCTTCTAACATAACGGAATCCTCCTTATTATTATCAATATTCTAACACAGAAGGAATGTCTTATGTTATACTTTTACCGAAGAGGGTGCTTTGTTATGGGAAAATTCAAAGAATTCTTAAAAAGAAAAGATATTGTCATTTCGGCAAAGAGATACGGCATAGATGCCTTAAGCGCTATGGCGCAGGGTTTGTTCTGTTCACTGCTTATCGGAACGATCATCAATACTATCGGAACCCAGTTTAGGATTCCGTGGCTGATGAATCCAGTAGCCGTTATCGGAGGAATAGAGTATACCGTCGGAGGACTGGCTACGGCTATGAGCGGACCGGCCATGGCAGTGGCAATAGGCCGTGCACTTAACTCGCCTCCGCTGGTTCTTTTTTCACTTATCACTGTGGGGTTTGCCTCCAATGCGCTCGGCGGAGCAGGCGGACCGCTTGCGGTTCTGTTTGTCGCGATAATCACTGCAGAGATAGGAAAAGCGGTAGCAGGAGAAACAAAGGTTGATATACTGGTGACTCCTCTTGTCACCATCGGTGTCGGAGTGGCATTGTCAGCGCTGCTGGCACCTCCGCTGGGGGCACTGGCTATGAAGATCGGAAATATCATCATGTGGGCGACCGAGCTTCAGCCGTTCCTGATGGGTATTCTGGTATCAGTGATTGTCGGTATGGCGCTTACACTGCCGATATCGTCCGCAGCTATCTGTGCTGCGTTGGGACTTACCGGACTTGCAGGAGGAGCGGCCGTTGCAGGCTGCTGTGCTCAGATGATCGGATTTGCGGTGATGAGTTTTAAAGAAAACAGCTGGGGAGGTCTTGTTTCACAGGGACTCGGAACATCCATGCTCCAGATGGGTAATATTGTAAAGAATCCTAAGATATGGATTGCTCCGACACTTACGGCGGCAATCACAGGACCGGTTTCGACCTGCATTTTCAAAATGCAGATGAACGGGGCTCCGGTATCAAGCGGCATGGGAACATGCGGTATGGTAGGGCCTATCGGAGTATATACCGGTTGGGTCAATGATGTTGCAGCAGGCAGCAAGGCCGCAATAACGGCAATGGACTGGATAGGGATGATCCTTATCTGTATAGTGCTTCCCGCAATCATCTGTCCGCTTATCAATGAATTTCTGAAAAAAATCGGTTGGGTAAAACCGGGTGATACAAAACTGTAGGAGGTAGGATATGCATAAATCCGGAATATTGGGATGGTTCAAATGGGAAACCAAGAAGCAGAGGGAAAAGAGAGAAAAAGCATATACGCAGATGATGTTTCCTCTCGGACCCGAAGAAAGAGAATGGGAAATCTCTATGATAAAAGAACTTTTCCCGGAGCTTAAGAAAAATACCCAGGAAGTTCATTTTGCATTGCTCACTCTCCGGGAGAATCTGTACTGTACGCAGCTTGATGAAGAAGATGAAGATTATATGTCTATGGAAGAAGCATTGAAGGAGTGGGACAGCTCGGACATAACCAGGTCCATGGGCAGGAAGGGATATTATCCTTATCTGAAAGCGATGGCATTTCTTGAGAATGCGGCAACATCTTTTGACGAGCTTCCGACAGCTGCAATCATTAAACTGGAAGCAGAAAAATACAAGGTAAAATAATGGCACAGGAACATCATGAGCACGGTCACGGATGCGGTCATGATCATTCA
>JAUNOA010000009.1 GCA_030531245.1 Lachnospiraceae bacterium | reverse complement strand
GTACGAACGGATCGACACCCATCTGTGAGAAACCGTTGAAAAGAATGTTGAGGAAAAGAGCACCGAACATTGTTCCGATAACACGTCCCTTGCCGCCTGCAAGAGATACACCACCGATGATAGATGAAATAACGGCATCGAACTCATAGTTCTGTCCGTTTGTAACAGCTACAGAGTTAAGACGTGACATAAGTACAAGTCCGCCGAATGTTGAAAGGATAGATCCGAGGATGAATGTTCCGAAGTGATACTTCTTAACATCGATACCTGAGAAGAATGCTGCTTCCTTTGATCCGCCGACAGCGTAGATATTACGTCCGACTTTTGTCTTTGTTGTAACAAACTGTGCAATGATATAAAGAACAACCATGATAACCGCACAGATCGGGATAACTCCTCCGATATATCCACGGCCGAGCCATGAAATAGACTCCGGCATCTTCGGAATCGGAACTGCCTGTGTGATGAGCTTGGCAACACCGTAGCAGATGTACTGTGTACCGAGTGTAGCTATCATCGCAGGAACTCCGATATAAGCAACCATTGTACCGTTGATGGCTCCGACTACAAGACCGATAGCGAACATAACGATAATTGCTACGGGAACCGGAGTGCCGCCCTTCATCAATGTTGCACCAACACAGGATGTAAGGCAGAGCATACGTCCGAGTGAAAGGTCGAAGTTTCCGCCGATAAGCATTATCGACTGACCGATTGCAACGATAGCAATTGTTGATGTCTGAAGAAGGATGTTCTTGATATTACTCCATGTAAGGAAGTACTGAGCACCAAACTTAACAAACGATAAAATTGAGAATACGATAAGAAGTAAAAGAATACCTACTATCGACATCCAGTCCTTTGCCAGAGAAGCAATTTTACTCTTAGCAGATTTACTTGTTGTAGCCATAATTTCCCTCCAAGAATTTCGTTTTTTGCTTGTATCTATTATTATATATTATTTCAGTCCTATACTCAATCAATCCAGCGGAAGCAGACACTTTGTGCTGTAACGCGGATAAACGTTATAAGGCTTAAAACCTTCTGCAAATGGAACTCCGCACTGATATCCGCGATACTTTGAACATGTCTTAACCATATCGGCAAAGTCAATATTGTCATGCTCGTACATCCATTTAAGCTGTGATTCATGACAGTTCAGTGCCTCGATTTTCTTATCGATCTGAGCTGTGATATCTACATAGATTGCGGGCTGGAAATTTACTCCTGCAAGAGTGTCCATAAAGTATACCGGTATGAAGCTGTCAAATGCATCATACTTTCTGTTGCGGTGAGCAAGCCCCGAACAGAAGCTTCCGTTCACTGCAAGGCGGCTTGTTTCCATATGATCCTGCATATAGTCATCATCATTATGAGTGATGATCACATCAGGTCTTACAAAACGGACAACATCAGCTACTGCATCAATTACATCCTGATTGTGACTGTCTACTCTAAGGTCTCCCACATCGATATTGAATACCTGTTTTACTCCCAATACCTTACCGGCTTCTTCAGCCTCCTTCGTCCTGATGACCCTGAGCTCATCCGGTTCAATAACTACATGACCCAGATTGCCGTTTGCCACATGAGCTTCATAAACCTCTGCACCTCTTTCGACATATTTACGCAGAGTACCGCCGCATGCGATTTCAAGATCGTCGGGATGACATCCAATAGCTAATACTTTCATCTGACTTCCCCTCTTATGATTCACTTTTTACACTATAAAAAAATTGTTAAAAGAGAAACTGATTTAACAACTATATTTTAGTTGATTTTGCCAGTTTTGGCATTATAATATAGGTTAATTGGTTTATAAAATAAGACACGTTATTCTCAGGGGGGATCAAAATGTTTTCGTACCATAAGCTTATACCGCAATTTGATATAGATTCACTTATAAATGCTTCTTCCTATCATATGACACCGAAATTCGAGGGTTTCGGCGAATCTCATAATTTCTGGGAACTGGTATACTGTGACAAGGGCGAGGTGCTGGTACAGGCCGCTGATAATCATCGCATTCTGAAAGCCGGTGAGATGGTCTTCCACTGTCCGAATGAATGGCACGACCTCAGATGCAGCGGGTCAAAGCCGGCTGATGCCATCATTCTCGCCTTTACCTGCGAAAGTCCTTATATGTCCATGTTCGAGCAGAAAGTCCTGTTCCTCGGTCCGCGTGAAAAAGAATGCCTGCGCAGTATCGTCGAAGAGTCCGAGGCCTCTTATGCATATTTCGACATTGATCCGCCATATGTCAATCTGAGCAGAAAAGACAATGCCCCGTTTGCAAGTGATCAGGTTATCAAGTCTCAGCTGGAGCTGCTTCTTATATACATCGCCCGCGGAAATCAGGAAATGCTGACTTCCCCCTATGAAATCTCTACAAACATCATGCACCAGCATGAACGTCTGGCGGAAGAAGCAAAAGAATATATGCAAATGCATCTGAATGAGAAGGTGTCTTTAAAGGACATTGCCTCCAGTCTCGGAATCAGCATCTCTCTGCTGAAACGTGTCTTCCGTGAGCAGAGCGGTTCCTCTGTGATTTCATATCTGACAAATATGAAAATCAGCGAAGCCAAGCGTCTCATACGAAGCAATGCGATGAACTTTACTCAGATTTCCGAGTCACTGGGGTATGACAATATCCATTACTTCTCTTCTCAGTTCAAGAAACAGACAGGCATGACGCCTACGGAGTATGCAAGGTCGGTAAGAAAATAACTTCCCTACAGGAATGGAACACATACCTCCCGCAGCGAAATACAAAAACTCCCGCAGCCATAATGCTGCGGGGGCTTATTTCATAAAGAATAATTATTTAGTTTGCGTCTGCACAGAGAGGTCCTGCAAGCTCATCCATGAAGAACAGCTTGCCCGGCATAGTCGGGATACGTGATGATGTTACGAATCTTGTCGGGCCGTATCTGAGTGTCATCCAGAAGCTCATGCCCTGCCACTGCATTCCTCTTGAAAGGATGCCGTCTGCTCCGCCGATACAGTAATCAGAATTGAAGATGATGTTTGGTCCTATCGTGTTTGCATAGCATGGAATAAGCGGCCATGATGACTTGAATGATGTGATTGCATTCTGCTCGATTGTGAACGGGTGTAATCTTGCTCCGATTCTGTATGGCTGCTCAAGCCACTCTTTGTCACTCTTGAACTCATCTGCAAAATGCGGCTCCCAGAATGCGATATGGCACATTCTTCCGATTCCATATACCATTACCTGCTTTGCGCCTTCTTTTCTCAGCTTTGCCATCTTTGCAGGATATGTAGGAAGGTTCTCCTTAGTAGCAAAGTTTCTCTGACTCTTCGGTACTGTAAGCTTTCCGAGCGGTCCGTAGAATGCTTCTACCATAGCATTTGTAAATGCTGCAGGATCCGATGCCGGAAGTGTAGTTCCGTTCTCGTCTGCCCACTCATCCATATTGAATCCGTATACATGCTTGCAGTCTATGTTAAGCTGTTTAATGAAATATACTGCCCATTTATACATTCCCATAGGTCCTACCGGAAGGATGAGGATAAGTTTTCTTCCTGCTTCCTTCGTCTCCTTGATCTGCATTGCGATCTCGAATCCCATGTATGCACCGAACTCTTCAAGGTCAGTACATTTGATTACCTGGAAGTTTTTGTTCCAGAATTTCTGACGGTCAAATACTGTCTCCGGAGCATTGCTTACGCACTTCTTGATTTTCTCGATGTCCCAGCCTTTAGGGAATACTTCTGAAAAATAAGAGCCCTTTAAGGTATCTAACATATCCATAAAACAGTTCCTCCTATAATAAAATAATCTGCAGATACTCTCTGCGTCTTCTCTAACATAGATATACCACAATCGCCAGTCCATGTCAAAGTTTATCGTGGAAGGCAGGTTTTTCTGCCGGATTTGTCTTTAGTGCACAAAAAAAGGAAACCCGAAAGCTTCCTGATAAAAAGCAGGGGAAGAGGGATTCGAACCCCCATCGGCGGTTTTGGAGACCGTAGCTCTACCATTGAACTATTCCCCTATCATAATGCGAGTGCACCTGACGGCACTCGCATATATTAACACATATAACTTACAGTGTCAAATCAATTTTAACTTTGTGCTATCGTAGTACCCGGACCGTTGAATGAAACCATCAGCATAGTCATATCATCAAACTGATCGGCCCGGCCTACAAACTCATCAACATTGGCTCTTACACCCTTAATTGTGGTCTCCGGATCATCATCCGTATGAGCATTGAGATATGTAATAAGTCTTTCCTCTCCGTAAAGTTCCTGCTCAACATTCTGAGCTTCAACGATTCCATCGGTATAAAGGAATAACTTATCTCCCGGATTCAGATCCATCGTCTGGAGCTTATACTGAATTCCGTCCATTCCTGCAAGCACAAATCCGACTTTTGACTTCAGATATGACCAACCCTCATCCTTGCGATAAACAAGAGGAGGATTGTGTCCCGCATTTGCGAATTCAATATGTCCGTTCGTGATATCCAGGATGCCCTGCCATGCCGTTACAAACATCTCAGCTTCATTTTCTTCACACAGCTTTGTGTTTGACATGGAAAATGCCTGATTAACCGGCAGACCGGCAGATGTAAATCCATTGATCATTGTTTTGGCCTGCATCATGAACATGGCTGCCGGAATTCCCTTACCGGAAACATCTGCAACTATGAAAGCCAGTTTATGCTCCTTCGGCATATAAAAATCATAGAAATCTCCGCCGACTTCCCTTGCTGCATCCATAGAAGCGAAGATATCAAATTCACTGATATCCGGAAATGCAGGAAAATCCGACGGAAGTGCTGAGCACTGGATATGCTTTGCAAATTCAAGTTCCTGATCTATTCTGGCTGCCGCCTCCGCGATGTATGCCTTCAGCCTGTCAACAGTAGTATTGATCTCCCGTGACAAGGTTGCAAGCTCCTGAGTATCATCAACATTTACAATCTCATTCAAATCACCGCCGGTAATCTTTTCCAGACTGTCATTGATCCTGTTAACTCTTTTAACAACTACCGTATGTATGCCAAAGTATACTGCTGCAAACAAAAATGCAAATACCAGTATCTGACAGAATGAATTCAGATAAATATTGATATCTCTACTGGTCATGGCTTCCTTCACCGGATATATACCGATAACAGAATACCCGTCTTCATTCTGGAACATGAAATACACGTCTTCTCCGAATGCCTGTCCCTGATATGTTTTTAAAGGACTGTATTCATCCCATATCCACAGACCGGTAGTCATAAGGTTTTTATCCAGCAGTGATTCATCCGAACAGCTCATTATCCTGTTCTTTGAATCAACAATAATCAGTGTACCTGTATTACCGATATGTCTGTTTCTTGATACAGTCTGGATATTATCCGCAACCTTGTTATAAAAATCTTCCTCTCCTATTCCTACCTGAACAAATCCTCCGTCATCAGTGCTTGCGCCGGCATATTTTCTCTTGATGCTTTCATCGGCAGATATCGGCATATAATCCTGTGCCATGGTTCCTTCAGAATTGGCAAGCACCATAAATTCCCGTGACTGCTCACCGCTTTTCATATCAAAGCCCACAAATGCCGGATTGGTGGAATCCGTTATGATGCCATCACTGTTGATAATATCAACTTCTGTAACACCGTACCACTTTGCAGTATCATCCGGAGAATATAAGATCCCGTCATTATATTCTTTTGCCACGTTCTTTACTATGTCAATGAGCCTGCTGTCCGTTATATCGGAGATTTCATCAACAGTATCCTGAATGTTTGTCTTTAAAAGTGTCGTGACAGCTGTATTAGTCTGATTTGTCTGAAGGACATATGCAAGCGACGATGTTGCCAGGAATGATACAATGACAATAACAAGAAGTACAAACTGTATTCTTTCCGATATAGTCGGTTTTTCCTTTGTATAATGCTCTCCGGCGCGATGCATTCTGATCAGATTCAAAGAGGAAAGAACAAGTGCTGTCAGTCCGACAGCAAAAGCATTGACCAGGATCATCGGCAGCGTACATATCTTAACAACTTCTATCGCTCTTGCGGAATCATCAATATGAGTGATGAATACCATAAGTAAATGGAACGCCTCGATTACTACCCCTATAAGGAACGCTGTATACCATTTAGGTCTTCTTTTATCAAATACAAATTCTCTGATCAGTGCCGCATAAATACCTGCAAAAAAGGTTGATACAGAGCAGGCAACTTTAGTATAGACTCCAATACCATATACCTCCGCTGCCAGCCATCTGTATACTGCTCCGATAGTTCCGGCAATGATTCCGGCAGGCCCGCCGAAAAACAGTCCCGCACAAAGCGGAGCCGCATCTCTTGCATTTGCAGTAGCTCCGCCTATATCAACACCGTATACTGTTCCGTATATGGCTATTATACCGAATGCCACTCCTATTACAGTCTGCTGTATCCACGGTCTGACCCCTGAAAACTTCGTTGTCTGCAATAGAAGGTAGAATGTCATAGATAATATTACAGGGATTATGCCGATACCAAGTAATTTGAGATAAATATCCATTTATTATCCTTTTTAACATATGGGAGAGCGGAGTCCCGCTCTCCCATATTCACTATTATTTCTTTCAGTAATTATTTCTTTGCAGTTTTTTTTGCACAAGCCTTTTTAGCGGTTTTCTTCTCACCCCACTTGCCTGCCTTGTATGCTTCTTCTACAGCAACCGCTACAGAAACTGTCATGCCGACCATCGGGTTGTTGCCTGCACCTATAAGACCCATCATCTCAACATGTGCCGGAACGGATGAAGAACCTGCAAACTGTGCATCACTGTGCATACGTCCGAGTGTATCTGTCATACCATATGATGCAGGACCTGCCGCCATGTTATCCGGATGAAGCGTACGTCCGGTGCCGCCGCCTGATGCTACCGAGAAATACTTCTTGCCTTTCTCGATTCTTTCCTTCTTGTATGTTCCTGCTACAGGATGCTGGAAACGAGTCGGATTTGTTGAGTTACCTGTGATGGATACATCAACATTTTCCTTCCACATGATAGCAACACCCTCAGGAACAGAGTTTGCACCGTAGCAGTTAACCTTTGCACGGAGTCCGTCTGAATATGCTGTACGTGATACTTCCTCAACCGTGTTTGTATATGGATCATACTTTGTCTCAACAAATGTGAATCCGTTGATACGTGAGATAATCTGAGCGGCATCTTTGCCAAGTCCGTTAAGGATAACCCTAAGAGGTTTCTTACGAACTTTATTGGCCTTTTCAGCGATACCTATAGCACCCTCTGCTGCTGCAAACGACTCATGTCCTGCAAGGAAGCAGAAGCACTCTGTCTTCTCTTCAAGAAGCATCTTTCCGAGGTTGCCGTGTCCGAGACCGACCTTACGTGTGTCTGCAACCGAACCGGGGATACAGAAACTCTGAAGTCCCTCTCCGATAGCTGCTGCTGCATCTGCTGCTTTAGAACATCCCTTTTTGATTGCGACTGCTGCACCTACTGTGTATGCCCAGCATGCATTTTCAAAGCAGATAGGCTGGATCTTCTTTACCATTTCATATACATCAAGTCCTGCATCCTTCGTGATCTTCTCACACTCTTCGATGTCCTTAATGCCGTATGTCTTAAGTAATGCGTTAATCTGATCAATACGTCTCTCATAAGACTCAAATAATGCCATAGCTTTTATCCTCCTTCACCTGTCATTCTTTACGTGGGTCGATAATCCTGACTGCATCTGCTACACGTCCGTACTGTCCGCTTGCTTTTTCCCATGCTGTTGTCGGATCGTCGCCCTTCTTGATGAAGTCGGTCATCTTGCCAAGGTTAACGAACTTATAACCGATAATCTGGTTATCCTTGTCAAGAGCGATTCCTGTTACATAACCCTCTGCCATCTCAAGATAGCGCGGGCCTTTCTTTCTTGTTCCGTACATAGTACCTACCTGTGATCTGAGTCCCTTACCGAGGTCCTCAAGTCCGGCACCTACTACAAGACCGTTCTCTGAGAATGCTGACTGTGTTCTGCCGTATGCGATCTGCAGGAACAGCTCACGCATTGCTGTATTGATAGCGTCGCAAACAAGGTCGGTATTAAGAGCTTCAAGAATAGTTCTTCCCGGAAGGATCTCCGCTGCCATTGCTGCGGAATGAGTCATTCCCGAGCATCCGAGTGTCTCGACAAGAGCTTCCTCGATAACACCGTTCTTGACATTGAGTGAAAGCTTGCAGGCTCCCTGCTGTGGAGCACACCAGCCTACACCGTGTGTAAAACCACTGATGTCTTTAACATCTTTTGCCTTGACCCATAATGCTTCCTCCGGAATTTCGGCAGCACCGTGGTTCACGCCCTGCTTAACTTTGCACATCTTATTAACTTGATCTGAATAAATGATGGCCATGACGCAACTTCCTCCTACTAATAATTTAAGTCATAAAACAACATTATAATTTTACTATTTTGATAAATACTCGTCAATGCTTCTTGCAGCTGTTCTGCCTGCCTCCATGGCGAGGATAACCGTTGCCGCTCCTGTTGCTGCATCACCTCCGCAGAAAACTCCTTCACGGCTTGTCCTGCCATTTTCATCGGTATTGATCGTTCCTCTCCTGCCCGTCTCAAGACCCTCTGTCGTACCTGCCAGCAGCGGGTTCGGGCTTGTTCCCAGAGCCATGATTACAGTATCACATTCTATCTCATATTCGCTTCCCGGAATCTCGACCGGTCTTCTTCTTCCCGAGGCATCCGGCTCTCCGAGTTCCATCTTAATGACCTTCATTCCGCGAACCCATCCGTTTTCATCCTGAAGTATCTCCACCGGATTCTGCAGAAGATTGAATACGATACCTTCTTCTTTTGCATGGCTTACCTCTTCACGCCTTGCCGGAAGCTCTGTTTCCGATCTCCGGTACACTATATCCACATGAGCCCCGAGTCTCAACGCCGTCCTTGCGGCATCCATAGCCACGTTTCCGCCTCCGACCACACAGACTTTCTTTCCTCGTCTAATCGGTGTATCGTAATCATCTCTGAATGCCTTCATGAGATTGTTTCTTGTCAGGAACTCATTTGCCGAAAATACTCCGTTGGCCGTCTCACCCGGAATATTCATGAACATTGG
Source organism: Lachnospiraceae bacterium (assembly GCA_030531245.1). Lineage (GTDB taxonomy): Bacteria > Bacillota > Clostridia > Lachnospirales > Lachnospiraceae > Darwinimomas. Next base: position 39,283 of record JAUNOA010000009.1, on the reverse strand, counting down.
GAGCCCTGCTCCGGATCCGATATAAACCGCATCAAATCCCTCTTCTTTGAGGAGACTGTCCAGTGAAACCGTCTTTCCTACAATGACATCCGTCTCTATCTCAACTCCGAGTTTCTTTACGTTTTCAATCTCCGGCTTGACGACTTTATCATTTGGAAGCCTGAACTCCGGAATTCCGTACATCAGAACTCCTCCGGCTTCATGCAGAGCCTCGAAAATCTTAACCTGATATCCCAGCTTCGCAAGATCGCCTGCACAGGTAAGTCCGGACGGACCTGCTCCGATAACTGCTATCTTTTTATTCTTTTTCTCAACCTTGATCTCCGGAACGTATCCGCACTCTCTTGCCCGGTCCGCTACGAATCTTTCTATTTTACCGATTGAGATTGCTTCGCCTTTTATCCCGCGGATACATACTCCTTCACACTGTGTCTCCTGCGGACATACTCTGCCGCATACCGCCGGAAGCATACTTGAAAGAGCGATGATATCCGCTGCCTTATTAAAATCACGTTCCGTTACCGCATGTATGAATTCAGGAATATTTATCCTGACCGGACAGCCTTCCACGCATTTCGGATTTTTACAGTTCAGGCATCTGTCTGCTTCGGCTACTGCCTCTTCTTCGCTGTATCCCAGACACACTTCGTCAAAATTTGCCGCTCTAACCTTTGGATCCTGTTCCCTTACAGGTACTTTTTTCATAACATCCATCACCTGTCACCTCCGCAGTTCCCGCATCCGCCGTGGTGAGTATCACCTTCGGCAAGCTTCAGCATCGCCCGTCCCTCTTCTGTCTTGTACTGCTGCTGGCGCTTCATAGCCGCATCAAAATCAACTTTATGTCCGTCGAATTCCGGTCCGTCGACACATGCGAATTTTACCTTCCCGTCAACGATCAGCCTGCATGCACCGCACATTCCCGTTCCGTCAACCATAATCGGATTCATCGAAACCACCGTCGGAATATCATACTTCTTTGTTGTAAGACATGTAAACTTCATCATAATCATCGGTCCTATCGCAACACAAAGATCATACTTTTTTCCACGGTTCTCAACAAGTTCATCTATCACTGCCGTAACCGGTCCTTTCATCCCGTAGGATGCATCATCTGTGCAAACATACAGGTGATCCCCTGCAATCTCTCGCATCTCATCTTCCAGGATAAGCAGATCTTTGTTTCTTGCTCCTATGATGACATCGGCATCAATTCCTTTTTCCCTGAGCCATTTGACCTGTGGATATACCGGAGCGGTACCCACTCCGCCGGCAACGAAAAGTATTTTTTTCTTTTTCAGTTCCTCTTCATCTTCCCTGATCAGATCGCTTGGTTTTCCGAGAGGTCCGACAAAATCCGCAAAACCTTCTCCTTCACGAAGGTCTTTCATACGTGTCGTAGATGCACCGACCTCCTGAAAAACAATGGTAACCGTTCCTGCATTTCGATCATAATCACATATAGTCAGGGGAACCCTTTCCCCCTTTTCATCTATTCTGACGATGATGAATTCTCCCGGTTCGCAGATTTTTGCTACTCTGGGTGCTTTAACCTTCATCATCCAGATTTTTTCTGCAAGTTTCTCTTTCTGTAAAATCTCAAACATTATTCCACACCTCTTGTAAAATGTCCCCTTGTAAAATCATCACAGGGATCGATGACATTGCTGCCTTGTATTGCCGATACAAATATATCTATAACTTTTTCAGATTTCTCTGCATTCTCGGTCGTAAGATTGATTCTTACTGACAGAGGATCAAGTTTTTTGACTTTGTCGAAAACGCCTGCCAGACTTACCGGATCCGGATTATAAATCAGATTGTAGCAGTAATCACATCTGTTTTCGACCGGAAGCCGTTTCCCCATTCTGTCTGTAATCCATGTCAGCACCTGAGTTTTATCGCATCTTCCGGTGTTTTTGTGAATACATTGAGCACTGACCATCATCGGTATATGTCCGTAAACTATGATTTCTTTATCCTCGCATCCCAATGCGGACAACTCATACTGATTCAGTTCCACCGGAGCCGTGACTCTTTTGATTCCGTTTTCTTTAAGTACCTGTACTGCAACCGGATTCATACCGTATAAACCATAATCGCCGACAAGTTCAAAGTTACTGTATCTCTCAAGCTCGTCTATCGATCTGACATATACCTCATCATACCCTCTTACGTCCACATCTGCCGGATTCCTGAAAATATACGGCAATGCGATTGCTGCTTTTTTTCCTGCTTTATGACACTCATCAATCGCAGTCTTTCCGAAACGGTCTGCCTCGACGATGATCTCATCAACCCTGTCGTTTGCCAGTGCTGCTCTGAATTGTCCGTCATTATTGCACAATACGTTCAGATTCATGATCTATCTCTTTCTGTAATGCCGTGAGCACTCCTCTTCGCAGTTCGTTGAGCACTCCCACGGGAACAAAACTTTCCCCGTCAGTATCTACTTCAATCCGCGTCCACTCAAAACACGTTCCGCCTGTTTTCTCAAGCTGTTTTATGATGTCTCCCTCCGTCAGTGCACGATTTCTGGCTCTGTCGGGCATATTCATCGTTACTCTGCAAGGCTTATGCCCTTTTGCAGATGCATTGAGTTCCAGTTCACATCCCTGCCTTACCAGAACCCTTCCCTCTATAAATATCTTCCTGATGGAATTAACATATTTATCGTCAAGATACTCATACAGATCTTCATTCTGTCCGAAACGGTCACGCCGGTCCTCCCAGGCCATCATATCCTTTCCGTTATGTTCGAAATAATAACCTTCCGTAAAACCGCCCCTGTCATACAGATCCGAAAGCATCTTTCTGTCTTTCGGGTCCACTCTGTATCCGTTCTCTCCGCTGCGCTCGTAAAGATCAATATACTTTCTCCACACTTCCGTCACGCCTGCAGTGTATCTCGGTGACTTCATGCGGCCCTCGATCTTAAAGGAATCTATCCCCGCTCTGACAAGCTGCGGCAGGAAATCTATCGAACACAGATCTTTCAGACTGAGAAGTGTCTTTGTGGCAGGTCCTCCGCATGCTTCATACTCCAGTCTGCAGGGCTGCGCACATCTTCCTCTGTTTCCTGATCTTCCTCCTATTAAAGAACTCATGAGACACTGCCCGGAATAACAGTAACACAATGCGCCGTGAACAAATGTCTCGACTTCTATCTGTGCTTCATCCCTGATCTTTTTGATTTCGGCCAATGATAACTCCCTCGCCGGAACTACTCTGGTCAGTCCGAGGCGTTTAAGGAATATCGCCGAATCCACATTTGCCACCGTCATCTGGGTACTTGCATGTATCGGAAGGTCCGGATAGCTTTCTCTCAGGACTTTAAGCGCCCCCAGATCCTGAACAAGGACTGCATCAACTCCGCTGTGGTAATATGGCTTAATATATTCTTTTAATTCCTTTATTTCTCCGGGCTTGAACAGTGTATTGACCGTCATGTAAACCTTGCTGCCGTATCTGTGAGCATATCTGATTCCGTCTATGAACCTGTCGGTTTCGGGATTTTGTGCATACGCCCTTGCGCCGAATCTTGTCCCGCCCATATATACTGCATCTGCACCGGCATTAACAGCTGCTACCAGGCTCTCATACGAACCGGCAGGAGCAAGAAGTTCTGTCATATATCCATTTTCTCCTGATATGTTAATCCGAGATGCTTATACGCATTCTCTGTTGCCACTCTGCCACGCGGTGTTCTGTTTATGAGTCCGTTCATGAGAAGATATGGTTCATAAACATCCTCCAGCGTTCCGGCATCCTCGTTTAATGCTGCAGCCAGAGTATCGATACCGACCGGACCGCCTCTGAATTTCGAAATGATCATATCAAGGTAATTTCTGTCATTCTGATCAAGTCCCAGTCTGTCAACATCAAGCACATCGAGGGCATAATCTGCAACTTCCTTTGTTATGACTCCGTCATATTTGACCTGAGCAAAATCTCTCACTCTCTTAAGGAGTCTGTTCGCAAGTCTCGGGGTTCCCCTGCTTCTTCTCGCTATCTCCGCAGCTCCTGATGCATCAAGCTTTACACCGAATACATCCGCGGAACGATTGATTATTTTTTCCAGTTCCAGGGGTGAATAAAATTCCAGTTTCTGAACTACTCCGAAGCGGTCTCTGAGCGGTGCAGACAAAAGTCCTGCTCTGGTTGTTGCTCCTACGAGAGTAAACCCGGGAAGTTCCATGTGTATGCTTCTTGCTCCTGCTTCTTTTCCGATCAGAATATCAACGGCAAAATCCTCCATAGCCGGATACAGTACCTCCTCGACCTGACGGTTCAGTCTGTGTATCTCATCTATGAAAAGAACATCTCCTTCATTCAGCTTTGTGAGAATTGAAGCCATATCTCCCGGTTTATCGATAGCCGGTCCGGAGGTTACCTTGATCTTAACTCCCATTTCATTTGCAATGATTCCGGCAAGAGTTGTTTTTCCAAGTCCCGGAGGACCATATAACAGAACATGATCCAGGTTCTCCTCTCTCTGCTTTGCCGCATCGATATAGATTTTCAGATTTTCCTTTATTCTCTCCTGCCCTATATAACCGTCAAGCTGCTGAGGCCTCAGACTGGCATCACTGGCACGGTCTTCACTTGTTGCATCTGTTGTAATTATCGTTCTTCCCATTACAGACTCCTCAAAGCTTCTTTAAGCATCTTTTCTGCATTCATTCCGTCTGCGGCAATCGCCCTGACTGCACGTGTCGCTTCGGACCTTGCATATCCGAGACCAACCAGTGCCTCTATTACCTCTGCCATATCCGAATTTACCGGTGTCACTTTTCCACCGGAAATGACTCCTATAACAGCATCGGCATCAACTTTGTCCTTCAGGTCGACAATGACTCTCTGTGCGGTCTTGGCCCCGATACCCGGAGCTGTTGCTATCATCTTGTCATCTCCGCTCAGTATAGCCATCCTGAGTTCATCCGGATTCATAGCCGAAAGGATCGAAAGTGCACCCTTCGGTCCTATACCGCTTACTCCGATAAGCTGCTCGAACATTGCAAGGTCTCTCCTGGTGTTGAACCCGTAAAGGCTCATTGCATCTTCGCTTACTCTGAAATATGTATAAATCTTAACTTCTTCTCCGATAACAGGCAGCTGTTCCATGACAGAAGCCGGAACATTGATCTCGATTCCCAACCCTCCGGTCTCAACAACTATCCTGCCTTCAAGTATTTCGGATAATTCTCCTTTGACAAATGATATCATATTATTTTACCTCATTTGGATATTATTATATCATATTCAGAGCTGTCGATATATAATAAATACTATGAGAAAAGCATTGTTTATCAATATGACTGCAACAGGATCATCTCCTATGTATTCACAGCTGACATCCCTTACTTTCGTGGATTTCTGCGGTGTTTCTTTTAATCGGCATGATATAGTCATCGATAGTCTCGAAAGCGAGCGCATTGCTCTGGCCGAACTGTGTTCCCTGACGCGTAAAGCAGATATCGTTCTGTACAGCAGCCATTCAGTCATAAAGTATATTACCGAATGCTGCCGCCAGTACTGTCTTGATTTTAAGCCTGCAGATACCGACAGTCTCTGCAATCACATCGATGAACTTAAACTTGATTCCGAAGCAATAAAATCAGGTATTCCGACTGTATCCGGTGAGTTCAAACATTTTTATAAAGATTATAAAAACTACTATTATCTGCCTGCTGAGGATATCGCATACCACAAATCAGTCAGTGAATTTGTGGACAGATCGGCGCGCAGACAGGCAACTGCACGTACCGCATATACAAAAAGAACAGGTGTGTTCGCACCTGTCTTTGATAAGTCTTTATTCAATCCCTCTTTTCTGTTTCGTCCGGATTATGAATGCAAACAGGAATATATCCCTCTGGAATATCTCGATCTGTCGGACAGCCGGGTTCTATGCTCTTATATTTTCTGCCCTCATACCTGTCCGGGTGTTTAAGCATCCAGCGCATATATGCAAGGGCTTTTTCTTCTCCCTGCAAAGCCATGAGCTTCAGGATATCCTCGAGCAGTGTCCTCGTATCTTCGTGAAGATTGGGTCCCACCACATCTGACTTGAAGCAATAATAATCCCACGGATCCCTGGCATTATAATGACCCTTATGATATACCTTGCAGGCCGCTATCCTGTCACATGCCATCTCCAGAGTATATCTGAGAGGCATCTTTGCTCCTCCCACGATAATCCCTTCGGTTTTTCCGCCATACTGCAGATCCATCCAGTATTCAAAATGGTGTTTGTTGCGTCCCTTATGATGAAGCCATGCCACACTGTATCCTTTTTCCTTCTTCTCCTCTGCATTCGGGCTGTGATCACCCGACCAGTATTTCGCACCGGTAATAAACTCAATCGGTTCATACTTTGAAAGATCATGAAAGAGACCTTGTTTTGTAAGGCCTATCTTAAAGCACAGATCCATTACTATCACCTTATGTTCCGTGATGGTTTTCATATGTCCCCATGCTTTTTCCAGAGTGATTTTTCTTGAATCGTTATTTCCCATTTTCCTGTAATACTACGATAATTCTTGCAGAATCCTCCTCCGGATCAGTTTCGGTATCTGCGTCCCATACACCAAGCCACTTAAGTCCAGCTGCTGCAGCGGCATTTTTTATCTCCTCTATGCTGTAGGCACGCTGTATATGTGTCTCCTCAGATTTTTCGAACATACCGCCGTTTCTTATAAACATCGTCAGGTCATATTCGTTGAGCTTCTTTTCCCCATCATAGTAATTTTCCCAGATATAAGTCGCTTCATCATTTGATCTGGAGAACGTGTTGTTTCCAAGTATGCTCCTGAACATGTATTCCGTCTTCATGTCAAAGATGAAAAGTCCTTTCGGATCCAGATAATTGTTTACCAGCTCAAAGACCTTTATCAGATCATCCGGCTCAGTTATATAATTAAGGCTGTCACATCTTGATACTATAGCCGCACAGGTACCATACAGTTCGAACTCCCTCATATCCTGATTGAGATAAAGTATGTCATGTCCGCTCTCATCACGTTTTCTCAGTGCTTCCATCAGCATATCATCAGAATTATCTATGCCTATCATATCGAAGCCTCTGTCGGCAAGCATCTCGGTGAGTGTTCCCGTACCGCATCCAAGATCCGCAACTATACCAGAAGAAATCCCGTACGTACGGAATATGGCAGTTATCTGCTCACACCACGCATCGTACGGGACATTATCCATAAAGCTGTCATAAATTTGCGCAAAATCGTTATACATTAAATCATGCGTTCTTCCCGCAGCAGAATTTATACTTCTTGCCTGATCCGCATGGACACGGATCATTACGACCGACCTTTTTGTCCTTAATTACCGTTCCGCTCATCCTCTGCTCATGAGCCAGCTCTTTTCTCTTTTCTTCCGTAAAATACTTCTCCCACTGAGGAAGGTTATAGAGCCAGTCGGCCTTTGCCGCTACCATGTTTTTGTATAACTTTTCAGGATCAATATCCAGAGTGACCTTTGTCGACTCTTTCATCTTCTCGATAGGATTTTCCTTTTTAAGACTGTCATTAATTCCATCCAGAAAGCCGGTCATGGTCTCGATATCGGTATCCCATTTAGCCGCAAGTTCCTTAACAGTTCCTGACACGACTTTTGATGTATCTTCAAGAAGCTCCTCGTAGATACTCTTCTCTTTTGCAAAATAATCCTTCCAGAGCTTTGCTCTGTCCTTTACTGTCAGTGTCTCACCGTAAGCCTTGTCTCTCCATGTCTCAAGTAGTGTCATTGTTAATATACTCCTTTGTAACTTCGTCGATCTTTTTCAGATCGCTGTAATCTTCTGTATTTGTTGAGAGGTTCCTGACTGTCAGTTTTGAGTAGACCGCTCTTTTTATTATTCTGTATATTACCGCAAATGTCGGCACTGCAATAATCATTCCGACAAATCCGAACAACCCGCCGAACAAAAGAATCGAGAACAATACCCAGAAGCTTGATACCCCCGTCCTTTCTCCGAGAATTTTCGGACCGATAACATTACCGTCGAGCTGCTGAATAACCAGAATGATTATACAGAACTCAAGACACTTTACAGGAGAAACCGCAAGCAGCAGAAGTGCACATGGGATAGCTCCTATAAAAGGTCCGAAGAAAGGAATAATGTTTGTGACTCCAACAATGATTGCAATAAGCGGTGCATACGGTATCTTGCAGATACTGACGACAATAAATGTCAGAATTCCGATTATTACCGAATCGATAATCTTTCCAATAAGGAAATTGCTGAATACATCAAAGGTAAATCTGCAATCCTCAAGAAACAGGTTGGCTTTGTCTATCGGCAAAAATCCATAAACCATCTTCTTGGCTCTTGCCTTTGTGACATCCTTCATATTCAGGAAGTAGATCATAACGATAAAACCTATTATGAAATTCTTGAACGTCAGTATTATGCTCCATACTCCTGATGAAATGCTCGCGATGTATCCGTTCAGATTCGGGAGCATTTCCCCGGCCACCCACTTTACGACAGAATCGCCGATACTCGAATAATGTGTTTCTATCGTTTCGGCAAATCCCGGATATCTCTCAAACAGCTTTCCTATCAATCCGTCCAACGCTTCGATATAAAGCGGAAGCTGATTGAGTATCGCGGAAACGCTGTCGATAAACTGCGGAACAATAAGCAGAAGCAAAAGTGCTATCGCTACCATCAGGATTAACAGGCAGATAATCGAGCATAAAGCCTTAGGAAGTTTTTTATTAAGCTTCTTATAAACAGGTAGAACAAGAAATGCAAATGCCAGACCGTATGCAAACGGAGCAAGTGCATTGCCTATAATACCGAATAAGTTTTTAATTGCTTCAAACATATATTATCCTCAAAAACCCAAGGTGCCGTTCCCTGCCGATTTGACGCCCTAACTCCCGTTAGGTGGGTATCCTCAGTCGTATATCTGACTACCAATATTTTATTAAGAGGCTTGTCATCCTTACGTATTCATATTGGATCCCTTATATCAAAATGTAGGTTCAAATGATAACAGGGTTGTCGAACATCCCAGGTATCACTATTCTATCATATAAAAATCGGAGTGCATAGTGCACCCCGATAAAAAACTATATGAATTCAATTATTTGCACTCATTGAAGACTTTCTTGATAGCCTTAAGCGCATCTGCCGGAAGTTTGTCGAATCCGCCCTGCTTCTTATCAAGTTCTTCAACAAATTTAACTCTGTCTTCCATTCTGGCCTTGAGCTGCTTGAGATAGTTTTCGTCCTTCATATTCGGAACATATCCCTTCCACTCACAGATCTCGATGTCGGTAAAGTTGCCCCACTTCTTGAATTTAGCCTTCTTCTCTACGATTGATTCAAGAACACCGAGTGTAACTTCCTTTGTGATCTTCTTACCCATGAAGTCACCTGTATTAACTATGTAGCAGTCAACTTTCTTCTTCTCAACAAGCTTTTTGAACTTCTCATAGTCATTTGCCAGCGGGTATGTTCTGAACGGGTTAGCGTACGGAACAACTACAAGTGCATTCGGATCTGCTCCCGGAGCAAGACGCTCTGCTGATGATCTCTTTGTAGCAAGTGTAGCACCCATAACTGATGCAAGTGAAGCACCTTTAAGCTTTACTACCGGCGGAATTGTCGGATCCTTCATAATCCAGAAAATTGCATTAACCGGCTCAGGAATCTTATCAACACGGTTCGGGCTCCAGAGTTTAGACTTGATAGCACGACCGTTACCGTTACGGATATCCTCTGTAACAATTGTCACTTCACCTTTCTCGTCAAGAGTTGCTCCTACGTTCTGTACTGTAATCAGATACTGGTTATCCGGACATCCTGCCGGGTAATCAGCTGTCTTATCGAAATATGTAGGCTCAATAGCAATTGATGAACATGTATCTGTATTGATGATGAATGCGTCATCGTGAAGAACTGTGATATCGAACTTACCGTCATGCTTTGCATGTGTAAGTGTTGACTTGCCTGATCCTGAAAGTCCGAAAACAGATGCTACGAAAGACTTTCCTCCCTTGAGGTTGTATCTCTTCTGTCCGCCGTGGCAGCTTGCATAACCGTTACGGTTTGCGATAGCCCATGCCATTGTAAGTGTACCCTTCTTATGCTCTCCGAAATACTTCATACCAAGTATGCAAGCACAGTTCTGCTCTGTATTAAAGTAGCAGAGTGTCTTCTTCTGAGGATCACTGAGTACGCTGAAATCAAGTCCCGGTCCCTCTTCCGGAATCCACTGAGGATCTGAGAAGATGTAGATATCAGGCTCATTGCCCTTACCAACCGGCTGTGAGTTCTTGTACATCTTGATATACTCATCTGACATATACTGGAAGTTGATCATCCAGTTATAAAGGAGGTTCTCCTCACCTTCCGGAATAAGAAGATGTGCCTTTACCATAAACTCCGGATCAAGTCCGCAGAATACCTCTGCATGGTACATTGTTTTCCAGCGTGACTTATAAACAGCATCCATTGCAATCTTGTCAAGTGCGTCGCAATTTACGCCTTCCATACCTGCAATACGTCTGGCTGTTGCATAACGGCCTGTGATGGCACCATCGTTGAAAAGAAGAACCTTTGCATCCGGCTCAAGTCCGAACTCTTCACCGCGATATACCGTCTGTCCGGTAACAACTGTTCCCGGTGAGTTCTTTGCAAGATCATAAGCTTCTTTGAGCGTATTGATCTTAACAACGTTGTTGCCATAGAAAGCTGACTCGATAATAGATCTTGTCTTAGCGAATCCAACCTTTCCCGGGCCGATTTCATTTGTCTTGTAATAAGCTTTTGTTGACATATTATTCCTCCTGTAAACTTCAATACATACATGTATTAAAATCAAACCAATTTGGATTTATTATCTCACCACAGTCCTTTCGTGTCAATGAATACTATAGTTTTATCTTAAGTTCGCAGTCGAATTCCGCATCATTGTCAAGCATTATCCTCATGACTTTGAGAAGGAATTCATTATCCAGTGTTGTTTCACTTGCTCCGAAGTTTTCCCATAATATTCCGAATTTTTCACCCGGATAATGCTTACCGAAACCTCCTGAAAGCACATCAGCAAGTGCATCCAGATTATGGCCCATCTTAAACCCTTCGGTGTCTGTCATCCTGTCTTCGATTTCATCATAGAATGCATCCTTATCCGTCATTCTGTTTCCGTCCAGAACATATATAAAAGGAATAAGCATGCTTAAGTCTTCCATATGATCAATCAGGCAATCCGGCTGATACTGTTCCAAAACCTCTCTCGGTCTGTATCCCCATGTGACTCCCACGGTAAGACACCCGGCTGCTCTTCCCGCTTCCATATCGGTTTCTCCGTCACCGACATAAATACATTCCTCCGGTCTGACCCCGAGTTCCTCCGCAGCTTTCAGTATCGTGCTCGGATCCGGTTTCAGCGGAATGCCCGGTCTTTCTCCCCGGATGACATCAAAAAGTCCTTCTCCGTAAACTTTATGAATACAGGCTTCAACTCCCTGCTGTGACTTATTTGAAGTTACCGCAAGCTTGATTCCCCTGGCTTTAAATTCTCTGAGTGCTTCCGGAACTCCTTCATAAGCTGTGTTGCCGTATGTACACCATTCGGCAAATATCCTTTTGTATGTCCTGTAAGCATCATCTATATCGTCTTCATCCGGATTGCTGTACAGTGCTACAGCTTTTCTGATCAGATTTCTTCCTCCGCATCCGATGAACGATCTGACATGTTCCGGATCCGTTCCCGGATATCCGAGTTCTTCCAGAGATTTATTTACCGCATAGGTAAGGGATTCCAGTGTATTGATAATCGTTCCGTCAAGATCAAAAATGCATGCTCTTATCATAGCTTGAATAATGTTGAGAGAATTCCCCTTCCGAGTGATGCCCCGACATTTCCTCCTATCGTCTTTCCCAGTGAACCGCCTACACTGTTTCCTACAGACTTGCCAAGTTCACGGCCTACAGATCCTACTGCAGCGCTTGCAACATTCTTTACGGCCTGTTTCTTGGCTTTCTCTGATTTTTCTTTCTCTTTCTGTGCTTCCTTCTCTGCTTTTTCAGCGGCTCTTGCAGCTTCCTTCTCTGCCTTTTCAGCAGCTTTTGCAGCTTCCTTCTCCGCCTTTGCTGCTTCCTTTTCTGCCTCGGCCGCCTCTTTCGCGGCATCAGCTTCCTCCATCAGTTCATTTGTCTTTCTCAGCAGAAACTCATATGCAGAGTCTCTGTCAATCATCTCATTGTATGTATTTCTCATGAAATCCATGGAAATCACCTGTGCACGCATATTGTTATCGATCGATCCCATCCTTGACTGCGGCGGAAGAATACTTGCTATCTGCACCACCGAAGGTGATCCGTCATCCTGAATAAACGAAACAATTGCTTCTCCGGTACCAAGACTCTTGATTGCCTCCTCGGTACTGAAATCCGGATTTTCTCTGAATGATTCAGCAGCGGCTTTTATTCCCTTCTGTTCAGACGGAGTATATGCTCTGAGCGCATGCTGAACTTTATTGCCAAGCTGGGCGAGCACTGAATCCGGAATGTCTTTTGGATTCTGAGTGACAAAATAAACTCCGACGCCTTTTGATCTGATAAGTTTTACGACCTGTTCTATCTTCTGAAGCAATACTTTCGGTGCATCTGCAAAAAGAAGATGTGCCTCATCAAAGAAAAATACCATCCTGGGTTTTTCGGGATCGCCGACCTCGGGAAGCTGTTCAAATAATTCTCCTATCATCCAGAGAAGAAACGTAGAATAAACCAGAGGATCATTTATCAGACTTTCCGAATCAAGTATATTGATATATCCCCTTCCGTCGTCAGCATTTTTAAACCAGTCCAGAACATTGATTGCCGGTTCGCCGAAAAATCTGTCTCCGCCTCTGTCCTCGAGCGATACCAGTGCTCTCATTATTGCCGCAACAGAATTTTTGGAAATGCTTCCGTATTCGGATTTATATTGAGATGCGTTTTCAGCGCAATAATTCAACGCGGATTTCAGATCTTTAATGTCTATAATAAGCAGGCCTTCATCATCCGCTATCTTAAAAACTATGTTCAGTATATCCGACTGAATCTGATTAAGTCCGAGAAGTCTGGACAAAAGCAGCGGTCCGAACTCAGTTACCGTTGTACGAAGCGGCATACCTTTCACTCCGTATATATCCCAGAATCTTGTGGGATAACTTTTAAGTCCGAAGTTCTTGTCTGCAAGTCCGAATCTTTGGATTCTTGACAGCATATCATCACTGTTTTCTCCCTGCATACACATACCTGCAAGGTCACCTTTGACATCGGCAAGAAAGACCGGTACTCCCGCATCAGAAAAAGATTCTGCCATAACTTTGAGCGTAATTGTTTTTCCTGTTCCGGTTGCCCCTGCAATAAGTCCATGTCTGTTTGCCATTTTAGGAATTACGCTTACATACGAACCATCTTTGGTAAATCCCATAGTAATCAGATTGTTGTTATACATAGCTGACCTCCTGTAATTGGTACATTGCTGCTCTCAGTATAACAAAAAAACAGAGGCGAGTAAACTCACCCCTGCAATGAATTAATTGAAAAATCAGGCTTTCTTTGCTGCGGCTTTCTTAACTTCTGCCTTTAAAACCTCTGTCTTATCAACTAACATAGTTTCCTCCTAATACCCCTGACGGGTTAACTGACTCATACACAAAAAATTATAATTCGAAAAAAAAATGTTGTCAATGAATTGCTATTCCCGTAAATCATAAGTTTCTCTGCTTTCTTGAATAATCGATAAGCACATCTTCCGCTGCCATTTTGATTATGATTTTTTTAATGAGTGAATCCAGTTCTTTTCCTTCTTCGTAATTTGCTTTTACTGCAAAATTGATCCTGTTGTCTTTAATCAGTTCTCTTGCCGTTTCCTTGTGATTCCCCTGATATACCGCAATGGATTTTCCACCATATAAATTTACCAGTTTCATGCACGGAACATCCGTCATTCCGTCACCGATATATATCATATTTCTAAACGGAACTCTTCTGTCAGGTTCGGGTACATACCTGTTCAACTTACTGTTATCACCAAGATTTAAAAGACCTTTGTTTATCCTGAAAAGGAACTGTGTCTTTCCCGTAAAATTAACTCCAAGCTTCGGCCAGTCCGCAGCACCGTTTTCATCATAATGAAACTCACAGGCAAATATTTCTTTAAAGCATTTTGCAATTCTGTTTCCTTCTATGATTTCTTTCAGTCCTGAGGAAATAATGTAATGCTCAACAATAACTCCGTTCTCTTCTCCGAATTTATTGATTCTGTCAAACCACGTTTCAACTCCCGGGAAAAGCTTAATATCCTTACCGGCCTCTTCAAACGCATCCCTGGTAATCCTTTTATGTTTATCCTTTGACAGTCTGATCATAAGATACATATATGTCAGCACAGGATCCATTTTTTCTTCTTTGGCCATCCTGTCAGTTTTTTCCCAGAAGCTTTCCGCAGATTCATCAAGACTTGGGATAAATGTATATTCCTGCATATCCTTGGTACACAGGGTCTTATCAAAATCATACATTATCGCTATGATAGGTTTTTTTGTTTTCATCGACGACCTTCTTTCTTCTTATCCGTGAATCTTGTTTTATCATATAGTATTTTCTGAAAAAATAAAAGTCCGACTGAATGCCGGACTTTTATGCTGTTGCCTATTAGTTATAATTAAGCAACTACGGTAACGTTAACTGCCTGTACGCCTCTGTTTCCTTCAGCTGTCTCGAAAGTAACCTTCTGACCATCTTCGAGTGTTTTATAGCCTTCAGAATTGATACCTGAGAAATGAACAAAAATTTCCTTTCCGTCAGCATCATCTGTAATGAAGCCGTAACCCTTAGTTGCGTTAAACCACTTTACTGTACCATTGTGCATAATATGCCTCCAAAAATAATTTCAGTGATTTGAGTATAACAAATTGACAAAAAACAGTCAATCTCAAGTTACCCCCTTTGTGCACTTTTTAAAATGCAAAGCGTTTGATAAAATCCTCCTCTTTAATGATCGGAATACCCAGTTCTTTTGCTTTTTTATTCTTTGATGATCCTGATGTAATGTCATTGTTTATGAGATAATCCGTCGCGCTGCTTACTGATGATGCACATTTCCCTCCGCAGTCCTCAATCAGCTGCTGAAGTTCTTTTCTGTTTGCAAACCGTTCAACATTACCTGTTATGACAAACGTCAGTCCGCTGAGAGTCTGTTCACGATCAGTCTTACTGATATCTTTTTGGAAACTGACTTCCGTCAGGAGATCATCGATTCTGCGGCTGTTTTCATCGTTCCTGAAATATGCTTCTATTGCGTCTGCAAGCACGTCTCCGATTCCTTCGATATTACGGAGTTCATCATGTCCGGCTTTTCTGATTCTTTCAAAATCCCCGTCAAATGCCCTGCTGATCACCTTCGCATTGGCAACACCGACTCCCGGTATTCCGAGAGAATATATGAATCTCGGAACTGTAGTTTCTGAAGCTTTGCTGACTGCTTCAATCAGATTGTCTGCCGACTTTTCTCCGAACCCATCCATCCGGGCTATATCATTTCTGTATCTTTTCAGCCGGAATATATCTGCATACTCTTTTATGAACCCTGCCGAAACAAGCTTTTCCAGTGTCATCTCGCTGAGTCCGTCAATATTCATGGCATCACGCGCGGCAAGCAATGCGAAAGATTTGACTTTCTTTACAGGACATTCAGGATTGACACACATAAGTGTTCTGGCATCATTTACTGCTTTTATTTCTGTCGGCATTCCGCATACCGGACAGACCCCGGGAATATCTCTGACACCGGATCGTGTCAGATTGTCTGCAATCTGCGGTATGATCATATTGGCCTTATAGACCGTAATCGTATCACCTGCCCCGAGTTCAAGCGATTCCATAATGCTGATGTTATGTACGCTTGCTCTTGAGACTGTAGTACCCTCAATCTCAACCGGATCAAATACCGCTACAGGATTAATCAGTCCTGTTCTTGACGGCGACCATTCTATGTATTGCAGTTTTGTTTCCGCTATTTCATCACTCCATTTGAATGCTATGGCATTCTTCGGGAATTTGGCAGTTGTTCCAAGTGCTTCCCCGTATGCGATATCCTCAAGCAGCAGGACAAGTCCGTCTGATGGAATATCATATGTTTCAATACGTTTTGCAAAATCCGCAACGGCATCCGGCAGTGAATTACGGTCTACGAGCACGTACTCAACAACATCAAATCCCTGCTCTGCAAGCCATTGGAATTTTCTGCTGTTTGAATTTCCGAAATCCGCTTCTGCAAAAACAAGGCTGAATGCAAAAAGATTAACTTTTCTTTCTGCCGTTACAGCCGGATCCAGCTGACGTACCGAACCCGAACATAAATTTCTCGGGTTCTTGTATTCTGCGCTGAACTTTTCGAAATCCGAATACCTTATTACCGCTTCACCCCGCAGTACAAGTTTTCCTTTGTAAGGTATACGAATCGGAACATTCACAAATCTCTTTGCGTTATTGGTCACATCTTCACCGATAAACCCGTTTCCTCTGGTTACTGCCTGTTTCAGTTTTCCGTCCTCATAGGTCAGAACGATTGTGAGTCCGTCAAGTTTCCATGACAGTATAGCCTTTTGATCACCCAGCCACTCTTTCAGTGTATCTACTGATTTAGTCTTATCAAGTGAAAGCATGGGTTTATCATGTTCCACCTTGGTCAGCTGTGAAAGTACTTCATAACCGACATTCCGGGTAACCGAATCAGACAGTACTATGCCTGTCTCCTGTTCAAGTTTAAGCAATTCATCGTACAAAGCATCGTATTCGAAATTACTCATAATTTCTTTGCTCTGCTGATAGTACGCCAATGAAGCTTCCTTTAACAGTTTATTCAGTTCAACCATTCTGGATTTATCTTTTTCCATTTTCCTTCTTTTACGGAGCCGAGTCTTACTCCCATGATTCTGATTCGTTTAAGTTTGACAACTTCATATCCGCACTCTGCACACATTCTTCTGATCTGACGGTTCAGTCCCTGTGTCAGGACTATATTAAAAGTCCTTGCCCCGGTCCTTTCAACATCACACGGTCTGGTGGATTTGTCCAGTTCCTTGAGGTACATCCCCTCTCTCATTTTTTTCAGTGCTGCTTCCGTAAGCGGTTTATCCACTTCAACTTCATATTCCTTTTCATGAAAATTCGAAGCCTTCAGTATTTCATTTACCAGATCTCCGTCATTGGTCATAAGAATCAAACCTTCGGAATCCTTGTCAAGTCTTCCTACAGGGTACACTCTTTCCGGATAATCGACAAAATCAACTATGTTAGGCGCTCTGTCATTATCTGTTGTCGTACAGACCACGCCTCTGGGTTTATTCACTGCAAGAACGACTTTTTTGACTTTTGCCGCATCATCCGCTCTTCCTATGATCTTTCCGCCCACCGTCACGATTTCTCCGCCTGAAATTTTACTGCCCGGCACGGCTTTCTGACCATCAATACATACCACTCCCTGCTCAATCAGTCTGTCTGCTTCTCTTCTTGAACAGTAACCCATCGTGCTCAGATATTTATTTATACGCATTTCTTCCATGTAAAAAATTATACCACACTGACAAGGAAATATGATAAACTATAAGGCAGAAAAAACGGAAGAAGGTACTATATGTTAGGTGATCAGAAAGTACTGTTCAGTGGTATGCAGGCCACTGGAAATCTCACACTCGGAAACTATCTCGGAGCATTGAAAAACTGGGTCAACATCAGTGACGAGTACAAAACATTTTTCTGTGTGGTTGATGAGCATTCAATCACAGTCCGTCAGGACCCCGCGGAACTTCGCAGGAGAGCCAGGGCACTCCTTATGCTTTACATCGCGGCGGGACTCGATCCTGAAAAGAACTGTATTTATTATCAAAGCCATGTTTCAGGTCATGCCGAACTGGCCTGGATTCTCAACTGCTACACATATATGGGCGAGCTTCAGCGCATGACTCAGTTCAAGGATAAGGCGGCAAAGCATGCAGACAACATCAATGCCGGTCTCTTCACATATCCGGTCCTTATGGCAGCAGATATACTGCTTTATCAGGCTGACGTAGTTCCTGTAGGTGTTGACCAGAAGCAGCATCTCGAGCTTACACGCGATATTGCCGAAAGATTCAATTCCATATACGGTGATGTCTTTACGATTCCCGAGATTTATCTCGGCAAAGTGGGCCGCAAGATCATGAGTCTTCAGGACCCTTCAAAGAAAATGAGCAAATCTGATGAAAACCCGAACGGTTCAATCTATCTGATGGATGATAAAGATACTATTATTCGTAAGTTCAAACGTGCCGTTACAGATAACGAAGCATGTGTACGCTACAATGATAATCAGCCCGGCATCAAAAATCTTATCGATATCTATTGTGCCTGCAAAGGCATCTCAACAGAAGATACCGAGAAGGAATTCGACGGAAAAGGATATGGTGATTTCAAGATTGCGGTAGGCGAGGCTGTTGCAGCTGAACTGATTCCGCTCCAGGAGCGTTTCCACGAGCTTGAGCAGAACAAGGATTATGTAGATAAGATCATTAAGGATAATGCCGAGCAGGCATCCTACTTTGCAAACAAGACTCTTCGCAAAGTTCAGAAAAAGGTCGGTTTCCCTGAGAGGATAAAATAAATACCCTCCCTGCGGCATCCCCTTTTCAGGAACGTTTCACATTAACAAAAACAGCTTCTATGGCCAATGATAAACCATGGAAGCTGTTTTTATGTCACTGCATCCTCGATTGTCCTTCAAAAGGATGCCCCGTGCTCCTTTTATTTATTTTATCAATCTTCGTAAGCTACTGCTTTGTCGAAAAGATCCTGAACATCCTTCGATGCTCCGCCTGTAGCATTTGTTACTATAATTGAAACAATAAGGCCGGCTATGAATCCCGGAAGAATCTCATAGATGCCTGTTGAACTCAGGAATGCCAGCCAGAGTGCATCCACTGCGGCACCTGTGATAATGCCTGCAAGTGCTCCCTGGAAATTGAACTTTTTCCAGAACAGGCTCAAAAGAATTACCGGACTGAATGCAGCTCCGAAAAGTCCCCATGCATTTTCAAC
Organism: Lachnospiraceae bacterium; assembly: GCA_030531245.1. Taxonomy (GTDB): domain Bacteria; phylum Bacillota; class Clostridia; order Lachnospirales; family Lachnospiraceae; genus Darwinimomas. The sequence goes on along the minus strand of JAUNOA010000009.1, from coordinate 20,181 downwards.
AAGTCCCATGATAGTACCGCTATTGGGATTCGATGCAATGATAACTGCGATAACCGTGATTGCAAGAACAACAAATCTTCCTGCCCAGAGCATTTCTTTATCCGTTGCTTTTCCTTTACGGATGATCGGCTTATAAACATCACTTGCGAATGCCGATGCTGATGAAAGAAGCTGTGAATCAGCCGTTGACATTGATGCGGCAAGTATTGCCGAAAGAAGGATACCTGAAATCAGTGCCGGGAATATCATCCTTACCATCTGAATAAATACAGTTGAGTTGTCTTCAATATCTCCGAGAAGAAGATGTCCGATACATCCTGCGGCAACTGAGAAAATAACGATGATTACATTCCATGTTATACCTATCTTTGCAGATTTCTTTAATTCCTTATCCGACCTGAGTGACATGAATCTTACAATGATATGAGGCATACCGAAATATCCGAGTCCCCATGCAAGTCCCGATACTACCAGTTTCCAGTCTGCAAACAGATTCCAGTAGTTCTCCGGAAGATTACTGAATCCGTCAACCGAGCCGCCGCCTGCATTAATAACAACAAGTGCAAAAACAGGTGCAATGAGCAATGCCCCGAGCATCAGAAGTCCCTGGAAGAAATCCGTCCAGCATACTGCCGAGAATCCGCCGAGGAAAGTATACGCCAGAATAATTGCGGCTGCTATGTACATTGCCGTTGTGGAATCGATTCCGATAACTGTATTGAACAATGTTCCGCAGGCTTTCATACTTGATGCGGCATAAATCGTATAGGCAACAAGGAAAATCAGTGCGCAGGTAACCTGAAGAGATTTCTTTGCACTTAAAAATCTGTTTGTAAGGTACTGGGGAACCGTAATGGAATCTCCTGCAACAATAGTAAATTTGCGGAGTCTTCCTGCTTCACATAACCAGGCTATTGCATAACCGATTGCAAGTCCTATTGCAACCCATGCATTTCCGAGGCCTGTTGCATAAACAGACGCAGGAAGTCCCATAAGTACCCAGGCACTCATATCAGAAGCACCGGCACTCAGTGCGGATACCCACGCGCCCATCTGACGTCCGCCAAGGAAGTAATCTTTCTCACCGCCGTTTTTTGATTTGATAAAGAAGTACACACCGATACCAAGCATAAATACCAGGTAAACAATGAATACCATACTCTCAACATTTAACATGACTGACCGTCCTCCTAAACTAATAACCCAAACTACAAAATCATATCATAAAAGAAAACCTTCGTAAATACATTTAGCCGCTGCGTTTTCCGCAAATCCGTCTTTATCAGAAATTCAGCATAAATATGCTGATTATCGCTACCGCAACTGCCAATCCATACAGCTTGTTGGCTTTTTCTTTAAAGAAAACGATACCGACCAGATTTGTTATTATCAGCGATCCTGCCGCAACTATCGGGATAACTACCGCTGCCGGCAATACATTCAACGCCTGAATCTTAAAGAAATTATTACCGATATTGCTCAATCCGAGCAGGGCTCCGTAAAATACATCCTTCCCCGAAAAGCTGAAGCATTTACTGCCTTCCTGTTTCAGCAGATATATCACCACAAAAATCATGGCAACAAAAAACGTGACCGTAAGATATACTAAACTGTATCCCTCGACTGTATACTTGCTGATGACCTTATTGCCTGTCTCCATGACTGATCCTACAAGAAGGATAAGTATCAGGATAAGTCCGTTATTGATCCTGAGGCTCTTGAAATCCAGCACCATCATAGCGATCGCAGCAACCATCAGCAACATTCCAATCCACTGTATACCGGTCGGATGCTCACCCATAAACACTATCGCAATAAGCAGGCCTCCCAGGGTACTCATCTGTTTGAAGAACGCTGTTATCGCACTTCCGTTAACTGCCGTACTGTCTTTTACTTCAATCAGATTCGTCGGAAAAGAAATACCCGATACAATTCCCGTCGCGATTACAAGAAATGCGGTTCCGGGAATACTCTTCACCGAAAACACCGTATTTATATCGACATTTCCGAGTTCGCTGAAAATCCGAAGCTTACCGCCTGCGATACTCATACATAATGTGATAATAAAAGCAACCACATAATTAAGAAACGTGACATGATTGTTATTGGCCCCTCTTACTCCTGCGATTTTTACAGAAAGAATGAGCATTGACATACATATCGTCGAAAGAAAAACATAAATCACTTCTTCGTTCCTCCGATGCTCCCGTTACTCCGGAAGTTTGGTTACATCTATCCACTCAAGATATCCGCTGGATTGCTCCAGTTCCGGTATGGTCAGCTTGACTGCGCTGTTGTCAGTTCCTGCTGCCGGATATACTATTTCAAATTTTTTAAGTGATTCATCCAGATAGACCTTTACGTTATCATTTACACCGAACGGGCATACCCCGCCGACCGCATGACCGATTGCGGCCTCGACCTCATCAAATGAGATCATCTTTGCTTTTGTGTGGAATTTCTCTTTATATTTATGATTGTCGATTTTTACATCACCTGTCGCAAGTATCAGTATCGGCTCCTCGCCTACCCAGAAGCTCATAGTTTTTGCAATCTGTGCCGGTATGGTTCCAAGTGCCTGTGCGGCAAGTTCGCATGTTGCCGTACTTACATCGAACAGTTTGATTCTGTCTTCAAGTCCGCATTTTGCCAGATGTTCTCTTGCTTTGTCATATCCCATGGCTTACTCCTTTATAAACATAGCATCCCCGAATGAGAAAAATCTGTATTTCTCTTCGACTGCCTGTTTGTATGCGTTTAATATATTTTCTCTTCCTGCAAGCGCGCTGACCAGCATGATAAGTGTTGATTCCGGAAGATGAAAGTTCGTGATAAGTTCATCGAGAACCTTGAATTTATACCCCGGATAGATATATATTCCGGTCCACCCGACCTGGGCATGGACGATTCCGTCATCTGTTGACGCACTCTCCACGGTTCTGCAGCTTGTGGTTCCGACGCAGATTACTTTGCCTCCGCGTGCCTTCGCAGCATTGATCCTGTTTGCTGCATCCTCGGTTAATTCATAATATTCCGTATGCATATGATGCTCCGTAATATTTGTTTCCTTTACAGGTCTGAATGTTCCGAGACCGACATGAAGTGTTACATGAACTATGTCGACTCCCATCTCTTCTATTTCTTTCAGAAGCTGTTTTGTAAAATGCAGTCCTGCCGTCGGTGCTGCGGCACTTCCCTCGTGCTGCGCATAGACCGTATTATATCTTGTCTTGTCTTCAAGTCTGTGTGTTATATACGGAGGAAGCGGCATCTGTCCGAGTCTGTCCAGTACTTCTTCCCATATTCCTTCAAAATGAAATCTGACAAGTCTGTTTCCTTCTTCGACTATCCCTTCGATTGTTGCGGTCAAAAGTCCGTCACCGAATACAATTTCTGTTCCGGTTTTACACTTCTTTCCGGGACGTACCAGAGTTTCCCACAGATCAGATTCAATCCGTCTTAAAAGAAGTATCTCGATCTCCTCTTCCTTTTCAGGTCTGTGTCCGATGAGTCTTGCAGGTATGACTTTCGTATCGTTTATTACCATGCAGTCACCTTTATGCAGATACTCTTTAATATCAGTAAAATGTCTGTGTGTGACTTCACCTGTATTCTTATCAAGAACCATCAGACGTGATGATGATCTGTCCTCGAGAGGGTCCTGAGCGATCAGTTCTTTGGGGAGATCATAATAAAAATCATGCAGTTCCATTTTGTATTTATTATTCTCCTATCTTTATTTCCAGTTCCGCATCATCAGCATCGGCATTTCCTTCGCTGTCCGTTGTATCTTCATTCTCAATATGAATTGCATTCGGATCCGTTTCGTCCGGTGCGGCTTCGGCATTCTCGGTATCTGACCATAACTGATATAACTTAGCAAGCTGTGCATCATTGATTACAGCCTGCGCAAGTCTCGTCCTCATATCGTTGTCGAGCATCATTACATCTTCCGACTTGGATATCTGCGAAAGCAGTTCTTTCTGCTCTTCATTCAACTTATCAGGTTCAATCATATAATAGTTACCGTCTCTGTCCTTGCATACATATGCCCATGTAAGCATCGGTGCCGGAGTATCAATGCCTGAGAATTTAAGGTCGCTTGCAATATATACAAGATATGAATCCTCTTCGCAGCCCGGTGTGGTATAGCAGACAGAATTGTCATATGATTCGTATACCTTTGCCTCTTCTGCCAGTTTTTCCCGAAGGGTTTCTATATCTTCATCCGGTTCCTTTCCGAAAACAGAATACATTAGTTCTGCATCTCCGGTTACTTTGGCACGCTGATACTTGGCTACAAGCTCATTTACTTCCGGAACCGCATTCTGCTGAAGTCCGTATTTATCAAAATTATTTGCTATGATTTCAGACTCTTCGGTCACAGCAACCGTATCATTTTCCACACTGACAGTTTCCGCTATCTCTGCTTTGGGTTTTTTGTTCTTGCTGTCGGCTAAAAGAATAACAATAACAAGAATGACTACAATAACAGGAATGATAAGTATTTTTGCTACTTTCATCACCTTGTATTCATCCAGTCCTGCAATTTTTCTGTTCTTCTCGTATTTCATATATACGTCCAATCCCGATGTATTTCCATCGAATGTAACCGGCGGGATTCGAACCCGCGGCCTTCAGAGTCGGAGTCTGATGCGATATCCAGCTTCGCTACGGTTACTCGTCGGAACGGCCTGCACTACATTCGAACCTCGCAAGCGAGATTCTCATGCCGTTCCGGCGTTCCTCCTCTCCGGTTGAGACAAGTCTCAACCGGTTAAAACCATTTCATATTTTCTTTTTAAGCACTGTGTTCCGGCGTTCCCCCCTCTTTGGTTGAGGCAATGCTCAATCGGTTAAAAGCTTTTCAGCTTTTCAGAGAATAGCGTTATTATATTATAAATCCTGTGATGTGTCCCGTGTAATAAAAATCCCGGAATTAAAACATTTCGTCTTTACAGTTCCTGAAGCATTTTGTTTACTTCAACCATACGGTCACGGAGTTCGGCTGCCGTCTCGAAATCAAGCTCTGCCGCTGCCTTCCTCATGCGTCGCTCAAGCTCTTTTGACAGCTTCTTAAGTTCCTCTTCATCCATCGATTCAGGATCTTTATACCATTTACCTGTGTCTTTGGATGCCGCCTTCGATATTGCTATGACATCACGGACTGCTTTTTTGATCGTTTCCGGTGTTATGCCGTGTTCTTCGTTATATTTCATCTGCACACTGCGGCGGCGATTCGTCTCGTCAATCGCGGCCTTCATGGAATCCGTCATATTGTCGGCATACATGATAACATGTCCGTCCGCATTTCGTGCAGCTCTTCCGATCGTCTGAATAAGCGAAGTCTCAGATCGCAGGAAACCTTCCTTGTCTGCATCCAGTATCGCAACCAGTCCGATTTCCGGGATATCAAGTCCTTCTCTGAGAAGATTGATTCCGACAAGGACGTCAAAAACATCCAGTCGCATATCTCTGATTATCTCACTTCGCTCCAGAGTATCAATATCACTGTGAAGATACCTTACCCTGATTCCGACTGCTTTCATATAGTCGGTCAGATCCTCCGCCATCTTTTTGGTCAATGTCGTAATAAGAACCTTATTTCCCCTCGCGACTTCCCTGTTACACTCGCTGATCAGATTATCAATCTGTCCTGTTATCGGTCGTACTTCCACGCTCGGATCAAGAAGACCCGTTGGTCTGATAATCTGTTCTGTTCTGAGCATTTCATGTTCCGCTTCATATCCGGCCGGAGTCGCCGATACAAAAAGCATCTGATCTATCTTACTCTCGAATTCTTCGAAGCAAAGCGGCCTGTTGTCCAGTGCCGAAGGAAGTCTGAATCCGTAATTGACTAAAGTAGTCTTTCTGTTCCTGTCTCCGTTATACATTGCCCCGATCTGCGGTATTGTCATATGCGACTCATCGATGATAAAAAGCATTTCCGGAGGGAAATAATCTATCAGTGTATATGGGGGCTGTCCGGGAGCGGTTCCTGTCAAATGTCTTGAATAATTTTCGATTCCGGAACAGAAGCCGGTCTCTTTCATCATCTCGACATCATAATGTGTTCTTTCATCTATCCTCTGCGCTTCCAGAAACTTTTCTTCACTCTTGAAGAAGTTCACTCTTTCTTCGCATTCAGCCAGAATATTCCTTGCCGCGATCTCCATCCTTTCCGGCGCTACTACATAATGGGATGCCGGAAAGATAGCCACGTGTCCGAGTTCGGCAATCGGCTTTCCTGTTACGACATCCATCTCGGTGATCTTTTCAATCTCATCTCCGAAGAATTCAACACGGAAAGCTTCCTTACTCAGATATGCAGGGAATATCTCCAGCGTGTCTCCGCGAACTCTGAAGCAGCCGCGTTTGAAATCCATATCGTTGCGTACATACTGGATATCGATGAGTTTATGTATTATCTCATCCCTGTCTTTGATCATACCGGGTCTTAGTGAAACTACCTGTTCTCTGTAATCGATAGGCGAACCCAGTCCGTAAATACAGGAAACCGAGGCAACTATGATAACATCATCTCTTTCAGAGAGCATTGCCGTCGCCGAGTGTCTGAGCTTGTCTATCTCATCATTTATCGCTGAATCCTTTTCAATATAGGTATCCGTAGACGGCACGTACGCCTCAGGTTGATAGTAATCGTAGTAGGATACAAAATACTCAACGGCATTTTCAGGAAAAAACTCCTTGAGTTCGGAATACAGCTGTGCGGCCAGAGTTTTGTTATGAGCAATAACCAAAGTAGGCTTCCCCAGCCCGGCGATAACATTTGCCATGGTGAAAGTCTTTCCTGAACCGGTAGCTCCCAGCAATGTCTCAAACTGATTTCCGGCTTTAAAGCCATCAACCAGTTCTTTTATCGCTTTCGGCTGATCTCCGGTCGGTTTATATTCTGATACCAGTTTAAATTCCGCCATCTTTTGTATATTTCTTTATTACTTTCCAGAAACCCTGTCTGCTCATCGGTTTTCCTTCACAGTTTGCAAACAGTCTGTCGCATGTGTTTCCCGCAAGAAGGGATTCTCTTGACCCGTATATATAATCATCGATGATGATTCTGGTTTCCATAGGAAGTTCCATTTTGCTTACATCTTCCGGTGTAAGATTAAGTATCGCGCTTACTTTCATTCCGGTATCAAGCATGATTGCTATCATTGCCCTGTCACGGACCGCTTTGTCACTGTATCCTTTGGGCATACTTTTCAGAACAAGTTTTTCATCGTCTGTAAAACTTCTTCTGGGATTCTTTTTTACCTTCGGAGGCACAATCCCATCCATAGGATTCTTTTCCATCGCACCGCTGAGAACAAGATTCCGGAAAAAAACATTCATGGAAGAATAAATTCTTGAAACACTCGCTGTGGATTTTTCGGATGCTATAAGCTCGGCATAATCACGGACAGTCCTGTCCGGATTTGTCTGCAGATAATCTTCCATCTGCATAAGATCCCTGCGATACGATATAATCGTATTGTTGGATTTATTCAGCTGTGCTATGAAGTTTTCTATCTCTTCTCTGTACATTCGTCTGTATCTTCTGCCGTTACTTCTCCGAGTCTGTCTGCCCAGTTCTCGGGGAATCTTGAAAAATATGATACCTCGCCGCGTTTCCATTTTTTTGACAGACCTGGTAAATGGCACCATAGTATTGAAGGTATCCCCACAACTATCAGATAAAAAGGTCCGAGTATTATCGATTGAATCGAATGACCGTATTCATGTTTTATAGTTCTTAAGCCGCGATGCTTTCCGATGAAAAGAAACATTCCCAGTGACAGACTGTCCCGGTGATTCCAGTAAGTCACACTGGCCATTCTGTAAGGTCTTCCCTGATACTCGTGTTTCTGAAACAAATACACAAAAAGTCCCGCAAGATTCTGCGGGATTCCCCAGGTCCACTGAGCAAAAATGTAAAGCAGTTTCTTCATCGTCCGGTTATTATATCAAATTTATGTAAACCCTGCAAGGAAATATGTCCGGTTTTGTCAGTTTATTAAAGCAAGCCTTTCAAGTACCTGCTTCTTGTTTTGAATACCCGTTGTCGCACCGATGTGTTCTGTGCATATTGCACCGCAGGCATTTGCAAACTCCAGTGCTTCCGCATCGGTTTTTCCGTCATGTCTTGCAGTAATAAAACCTGCCATGAAATTATCACCTGCACCGACCGCATCTACCGGATCAATCTTCAATGCCGGCAGAAAGACGCGTTCTCTGCTGTTTTTAAGAAGACATCCTTTTGCCCCCAGCTTAATGATTGCAGTCTTTACACCGTATTTCAGAAAAACTTCTGCCTGCTTATCAGGATCTGTCTCTCCTGAATAGAATGCAGCCTCGTCTTCATTCGGAAAAATATAATCAATATACTGCAGTGATTCACGCACATCATCAAGAGAAAGCGTATTATAGTTCGGCAGTTTTGTATCTGCATAAACTGTAAGGCCCAGTTCTTTTGCACGGGATAGCACTTTAAATATAATTTCGGGTTCATTAAACGGCGGACGGAAAAGAGAACCTATTGCCACCGCAGGAGTATCCTGCAAAACATCCATATGGTTTTCCGGATGGAAATTGTATCGGTGAGAATGATTCATTATCGATTTTCTGGTTCCATCCAAATTGACAAGAAGTGTTGATACCGGAGTATGTATTTCTTCGTTTCTGACACAATTACTGATATCTACCCCGTTCTTTTCAAGCGCTCCTGTAACCAGTTCCGCTGCCGCATCATATCCAAGGCCTGTTACTATTGCCGATTTAAGACCAAGTTTCGATGCCGTGATGGAACCGTTCAAAGCTTCTCCGCCTACTGCAAGCGAACCGGAGTCAGCAAAAAAACCGGCTTTGGAAATCGGCTTGGGATCAAATCCGCGAACTATTGAATCGACCAGTGCCACACCTATACATACTATGTCATATTTATAATTCTTCATAAGAGTATTATATCACAAAAATGTATATTAAAAACGCTCAGCTCGTGACAGAGCTTAACTCGCGTCTTCGCCGCTCGTTGTCCGGCTGTCGCCGAACTCAGAATAACGAAAAGCGACGGTTGGGAGTAAACTCCCTCCGTCGCTTTTCGTTATTCTGAAGCTCTTCTTGTAGCTACGCTCACATCCCCATTCCCGGCATGCCACCCTGTGGCATCGGTGGCTGCGGTTCTTTGATTGTGCCTACAACTGCTTCTGTTGTAAGAAGTGTTGAAGCAACTGATGTTGCGTTCTGAAGTGCTGAACGTGTAACCTTTGCGGGATCAAGTATACCGGCCTTGATCATATCAACATACTCTTCCTTATATGCATCAAATCCGAATCCTGCCTTGCTCTCTTTAACTTTATTAACAACTACGCTGCCCTCAAGACCTGCGTTTGTTGCAATGATATAAAGCGGAGCTTCAAGTGCCTTAAGCACGATGTTTGCACCTGTCTTCTCATCGCCTTCCAGCTTCTCTGTTGCCTTGGCAACTGTCTTAATAGCCTGAATATATGCGCTTCCGCCACCCGGTACAATACCTTCCTCAACTGCAGCACGTGTTGCATTAAGAGCATCTTCCATACGAAGCTTGGCTTCCTTCATCTCTGTTTCTGTGGCAGCACCAACACGGATAACTGCAACACCTCCTGAAAGCTTTGCAAGTCTTTCCTGAAGCTTCTCTCTGTCGAAATCAGATGTTGTCTCTTCAAGCTGAGCCTTGATCTGAGCAACTCTTTCAGCGATATCTTTCTTCTTTCCGTAACCGTCAACAATAACTGTTGATTCCTTGTTAACCTTAACTGACTTTGCACGTCCGAGCATAGCAAGCTTGGCATCCTTCAGCTCAAGTCCGAGTTCTTCACTGATTACCTGTCCGCCTGTAAGGATAGCGATATCACGAAGCATTTCTTTTCTTCTGTCGCCAAATCCCGGAGCCTTGACAGCTACTACATTAAATGTACCACGGAGTTTGTTTACGATAAGTGTTGTAAGTGCCTCACCCTCAACATCCTCTGCGATGATAAGCAGCTTGGAGCCTGTCTTTACGATTTCTTCAAGCACCGGAAGGATTTCCTGAATGTTGGAAATCTTCTTATCTGTAATAAGAATGAAAGGATCATCAAGAACTGCTTCCATCTTATCTGTATCTGTTACCATGTAAGCTGAAACATAGCCGCGGTCGAACTGCATACCTTCAACCATGTCAAGCTCGGTCTTCATTGTCTTTGACTCTTCGATAGTGATAACACCGTCGCTTGTAACCTTCTCCATAGCATCTGCTACCATCTCACCGACTTCATCAGATGATGCTGATATAGCTGCTACTCTTGCGATCTGATCCTTGCCTTTGATCGGCTGGCTCATCTTGGCGATTGATGCAACTGCTGCGTCACATGCCTTCTTCATTCCACGGCGAAGAACAATTGCATTTGCACCTGCAGCAATATTCTTCATACCTTCGTTGATCATTGACTGTGCAAGTACTGTAGCTGTTGTTGTACCGTCACCTGCCACATCATTTGTCTTTGTAGCAACTTCCTTAACAAGCTGTGCACCCATGTTCTCGAATGCATCTTCAAGTTCGATCTCTTTTGCGATAGTAACACCGTCATTTGTAATGAGCGGTGCGCCGAACTGCTTATCAAGTACAACATTTCTTCCCTTGGGTCCGAGAGTTACTCTTACTGTATTTGCAAGTTTGTTGACACCCTCTTCAAGAGATTTTCTGGCATCAACTGCGTATTTGATTTCTTTTGCCATTTTCGTTTCCTCCGATATTATTTAATGATAGCCAGAATGTCATTCTGCTTAACAACGATATACTTCTTGCCGTCAAGCTCAACTTCTGTTCCGGCATATTTTGAATAAATTACATGATCCTTTGCCTTAACCTGCATAGTGATCTCTTTACCGTCTACTACTCCGCCGGGTCCTACTGCAACAACTGTTGCCTCTGATGGCTTCTCTTTATCCTGTCCCGGAAGTACGATTCCTGACTTTGTTGTCTCTTCAGCCTTAACCTGCTCAAGTACGACACGATCGAATAATGGAACTAATTTCATATATATGTCCTCCTAAATTCAAGCATCTTTTACTGTTTCTGCGCAGCGAAAGACACCTTATTTTCATATTACAATGATATTATACTCCGATTGTTAGCACTGTCAAGTATTGAGTGCTAATTTGCCGTTTTTTATATTTAAAGTCTTTTTAATGATTATTTAGGCTTTTTTAACTTTCATTCTTTTATGTTTTGGGTTAAAATATTGTCAGCAAGTAAGGAGGTATTTCCATGAAAATAGCAGGAATCATAGGAGCTCTGCTTTTCGCCGGAGGCGTTTATGCAGGTGTCAAATACTACGAAAAGTATCAGAAAGAGCACGAAGAACTTGAGAATGATTTTTCTGATTATGAAGAGGAAGATGAGCAGGCATTTACGGCCGAAGAAACCAAAGATTTCAGTGTCGATGCCTCAATAAGCGAAGATCCCAATGCAAAATATACTTCTCTTAATGCCAACAAAGAAAGCTTTGTTGAAGCAGCAAAGAAGGCCGCTGAGGCTGCCAAAGGTATGGTAGGACCTGCAAAAGCCATGGTAAAGAACATCGGTGAGATTCTCTCTGAGAAGGTAGATGACTCTCAGGTCGTTGCAGGTGATTATGTTGCTTCGGTAAAAGAGAAGGTGGAAAGTATCGTCGAAGAGACAAAAGAAAAGATCGGAACCAGGGAAGAAGATGTTCTTGATCAGGATACCGATGATTTTGATACAGCGGATGATGTTATCATAGACATAGATATCTCCAAAGATTCTCAGGATAATCAATAATTCATTAATACCAACTAACAAAGCTGAACTCATACAACAGTGCGGAGGTGTTTATCACCTCCGCACTCCATTTTTATATTACAGAAGACTTCTCTGCATTTATTTAACTTCTACCCACTTATCTGTCTTTGTTGACTCAAGGCAGGCATCAACCAATTTCAGGATATACCAGCCTGTTGCAAATGTAGCATATGACTGTTCCTCATCCTGATATGTCCCGGCCTTTACAGCATTGTAGAACTCATTGATTCCGTTTTTAAGAGCGTCCTTCCATGCGACTGCATGTCCTTCCGGAATCGGTGCAAATCTTGCTGCATCGCCTGTTACTGTACCGGCCGATGCAAAGATAAGTCTGTTTCCGTCAACTCTGTCACAGACATGAAGCTTGTCGGCATTCTCCTGTTCCCACTTCATAGAATACCTGGATGTATCAACTTCAAGCATAAGATCATTCTTATGTCCGCCGCTTATCTGAGAAATAGTAGTTGTTCCGAGTGTTCCGTCCTCGAACTCCACCATAATGACTGCCAGGTCCTCAGAATCGATTTTCACCGTCTCACCTTTGCCGTCATTCTTTGCAAACGTCGCAACCTCTGCCAGAGGTTTGATTCTCTCGGGAATTACCGTATCAAGTTTTGCAAAGACCTTTGTAATTTTCTTTCCGACCGTAAACTGTGCTGTATCGAACCAGTGAGAACCGATATCAGCTACCGCACGTGACACACCGTTTCTTGAAGGATCAAGTCTCCATGAGAAATCGGTGTCATACATAAGCCAGTCCTGAAGATAATGTCCGTGAACAAAGAATACCTTGCCTGCATCTCCGCTCTTGATACGCTCATGCATATCACGAACCATCGCATTGTTTCTGTAGTTGAAGTTGACTGCATTGGGAACCTTCTTTTCTTTTGCAAGCTTAGTCAGTTCCTCTCCCTGCTTCGAATCAAGTGCCAGCGGCTTTTCACAATATACTCCGCAGCCCTGTTCCATGGCATATTTTGCTACTTCGAAATGAAGGAAATTCGGTGTGCAGATATGAACTACATCCGGCTTCTCTGCTGCCAGCATTTCCTTATAGTCTGTGTAGTATTTCGGAATCCCCAGCTGCTCAGCATATTTTTTTGCCGCTGCTTCATTGACATCGGCAATTGCCGCAACCTCAACTCCCGGTATTCTGTGGAGTGCCTCAGAATGAACAACACCCATCATTCCTGACCCGACGATAACAGATTTAATCATAGTCACACCTTTCCTTTATTATTTGTTTAATTTAAATGATGACTTGAGACTGACGATACGGTTAAATACCGGTGCACCCGGTATCGAATCCTTACAATCAGCACAGAAGAAACCATTACGCACGAACTGGAAACTGTCATATGCTTTTGCCTCCGCAAGGAGCGGCTCCACATAGCAGTTTTCAATTACTGTAAGTGAATTCGGATTGAGATTCAATGTTCCGTCTTCATTGAGTTTGCCCTTCTCCTCATCAACTATATTTTCATACAGTCTTACCGTAACGTTCTTACACTCATTGGCATTGACCCAGTGAATCGTTCCTTTGACCTTGCGTTCAACTTCCATTCCGTTTCTGGTCATAGGATCATAGGTTGCATGGACAACAGTTACATTGCCGTTTTCATCTTTTTCACATCCGGTGCATTTAACAAAGTATGCGCCCATAAGTCTGACTTCATTTCCCGGGAAGAGTCTGAAATACTTTTTCGGAGGTTCTTCCATGAAATCCTCTCTTTCGATCCAGAGTTCACGTCCGAATACGAGTTCACGCTCTCCCAGTTCGGGATTTTCAAGATTAAGCGGCATCGGAAGCTTTTCGCTTTTGCCTTCCGGATAGTTGTCGATAACAAGCTTGATCGGATCAAGGATCGCCATCATCCTCGGAGCCTTAAGTTTTAAGTCTTCACGGATGCAGTACTCCAGCATCGCATAATCGACTGATGAATTTGCTTTGCTCAAACCGACAAGTTCAACAAATTTCTTGATGGATTCCGGTGTATATCCTCTGCGGCGAAGGGCAGCAATAGATACCAGCCTCGGATCATCCCATCCATCCACGATTCCGTCTTCAACGAGCTTCTTGATATATCTCTTTCCTGTAACCACGTTTGTCAGATAAAGCTTCGCAAATTCTATCTGACGGGGTTTCGGATTGAATTCACACTCTGTTACTACCCAGTCATAAAGCGGACGATGATCCTCGAATTCAAGTGTACAGATCGAATGTGTGATTCCTTCGATAGCATCCTCGATTGGATGTGCAAAATCATACATCGGATATATACACCACTTGTCACCCTGACGGTGATGAGACTGATGAGCGACACGGTAGATTACCGGATCTCGCATATTGATATTCGGCGATGCCATATCAATCTTTGCACGGAGAACTCTTGCTCCGTCTTCGATAACTCCGCTTCTCATCTCCTCGAACAATGCAAGGTTTTCCTCTATGCTTCTGTCACGGTAAGGTGAATTTTTACCCGGTGTGTTGAAATCTCCTCTGGTCTCACGGATTTCGTCCGCACTCAGGTCACATACAAATGCCTTGCCCTTTTTGATAAGCTTGATGGCACATTCGTACATAGTCTCAAAATAATCGGACGCGAAAAACAGTCTGTCTTCGAAATCCGCTCCGAGCCACTTGACATCTGCAATGATTGACTGAACAAACTCGTCCTTCTCTTTTGTCGGGTTCGTATCATCAAATCTCATGTTGAACTTTCCGCCGTACTCCTGTGCAAGTCCGTAGTTTGTAAGTATGGACTTGGCATGTCCGATATGAAGATATCCGTTCGGCTCAGGGGGGAATCTGGTATGTACATGATCATAGACACCCTCTGCCAGATCTTTTTCTATCTCAAGTTCGATAAAGTTCTTGGACACTCTTTCCTCATTGTTTTCTTCAATGTTGTTTTTGATTTCTTCGCTCATATTTTCTCCTTGTTATCCTGCCAGCTTCTCCGCCTGATCTGCGGCGATGAGACTGTTCAGGATCTCATTTATATCCCCGTTCATTATCTCTTTTATTCTGTAAGATGTAAAGTTTATTCTGTGATCCGTGACCCTGTTCTGAGGGAAATTATAGGTTCTGACCTTTTCGGACCGGTCTCCGGTTCCAATCTGACTCTTGCGTTCTGCCGATTCGGCCTTCTGCTTTTTAGCCAGTTCCAGATCATACAGCTTCGATCTCAAAAGAGCAAAAGCTTTATTCTTGTTCTGCAGCTGAGACTTCTCTGTCTGTGAGTAAATCACGATTCCTGTCGGAATATGTGTAAGCCGTACTGCCGAGTCTGTTGTATTGACACACTGCCCTCCGTTTCCGGATGCACGGCATACATCGATTCTGCAGTCATTCATATCGATCTGCACATCGACCTCCTCGGCCTCAGGCATGACTGCAACGGATGCTGTCGATGTATGGATTCTCCCGCCCGATTCCGTCTCGGGCACACGCTGGACTCTGTGAACCCCGGATTCATACTTTAGCTTCGAGTACGCTCCCTTTCCGGTCACCATGGCCACTATTTCCTTGATGCCTCCGAGTCCGGTATCATTGATGCTTACTATATCAACCTTCCAGCCCTGCGAATCACAGTAATGCTGATACATCCTGAATAACTCGGCGGCAAAGAGTGCCGCCTCCTCGCCTCCTGCACCTGCCCTGATCTCCAGCACGATGTTTTTGTCATCATTGGGGTCTTTCGGAAGAAGCATTATCCTGAGTTCCTCCTCAAGTTTTTCCTGCCGTTTTTTTGCATCCGCAAGTTCCTCTTTGGCCATCTCCCGCATCTCGTCATCATTTTCAGTATCAAGTATCTCGAGAGCACTGGCCTCATCTTCCTGCGCCTGCTTATAATTCTTATATGCATCAACAAGCGGGAGCAGATCCGACTGCTCCTTCATAAGCTTTCTGAAGCGTTCCTGATTGCCTGCCACTTCCGGGCTTCCCAGTTCCGCCATAAGCTCCTCATAATGTTTTAAAATGTCTTCTAAACTGTCGAACATATTACTCTGTCAAGTCCTGATAAATCTTTTATAATTTCTATATTGCGGTATCCGTTTTCTTCAAGCAGTTTTCTTACTTCTTCGGCCTGATCGTATCCTATTTCCAGATAAAGTTTTCCGCCTTTATGTAAATGTTCCCGTGCGCCTGATGCAATTATGCGATAGAACTTCAGTCCGTCCTCATCACCGTCAAGCGCTATCCTCGGCTCGTGATCTCTGACTTCCGTCATAAGTTCCCCGAATACCGCGCTCCTGATATATGGCGGATTGCTGACAATGATGTCGAGATTTCTCAGATCGCCGAGTTCATTGAACATATCACTTTCATAAAAAGTGATGTCGACACCGTTTCTTTCAGCATTCGCGTCTGCGATTTCAAGTGCCGCTCTCGATATGTCCGATCCGTAGACACCCCTGTATCTTCCGAATTTTGCAAGTGCTATCGCTATGCATCCGCTGCCTGTACATAAGTCCAGCACCGTGATGTCATTTTCCTTATTATCAGCGAGCACTTTTTCTACAAGCACTTCGGTATCAAATCTGGGAATCAGTACATTTTCATCAACATACAGCTCCAGTCCGCAGAAATTCGATTCATGCGTGATGTACTGAAGCGGCATTCCTGTTTTTCTGAGGGCTACTGCATCTCTGTATTTTTTTATCTTTTCTTCGGACACCTGCGATGTTGTGTAATCCGTCAGAAGCTGCGGCATATCTATATCACATGCCCAGAGGAGAAGCAAGCGCGCATCATTCTCACCCTCCTGGAGTTTGAACAGTGCTATGCGTCCCTCATCAAATAAATCATAGTAAGTACTCATAATCAATATTCCGATGCATCAATCTTGTGATATCTTCTCAGGATGACGGCTCTCGCCTTCTTTGCTCGAGGTAGCGGTACAACAGCCAAGATGTTGCATCCGTCGCATTCGTCTAAGAAAGCAAGCTTTCAAGACGAATGTCTTCCGGACACTACGGATCACAAAGTTCGCCGAGTGCCGACGTCTCGCAAGACACCTTCGAAGATATCACAGATTTTCTGCATCTAATCCTGAATTTGTAATCTCAGTATTATCTGTAATTTCCTCCTCAACGGGTTCCGGGAATCCGTCAGGATATAACTCCGAAAAGTTTTCAGTGAGGAATCCCTTCCAGTCAAATACTTTCTCCGTTGCAGCTATAGCAACCTCGCACATATCGGCCGTAGGTTCCTTGGTCGTAAGTCCCTGCATCCACATACCGGGACGGCTCAGAATATTGATTATCGGATTCTCGCTGCGGCCTGCTATACGCAGAAATTCGTATGACACCCCGGCAATAACAGGAATCAACAGTATTCTGCTGAGCGCACGAAGTGCCAGATTATCGACCCTTATAACCATAAAAAACAGGATACTGATTATCATTACTATAATTATGAAACTTGTTCCGCAACGTTTATGTTCCTTCGAACTGTTCATAACATTATCAACCGTCAGTTCTTTTCCGAGTTCAACACAGTTGATGCACTTATGCTCTGCTCCGTGATACATAAAGGTTCTGTTGATATCATCCATAAATGAAATGGCTTTGATATATGCTACAAATATTGCGATTCTAAGCAATCCCTCCAGCAATGCTATAACTGCATCACTCTTTATGACATTTTTAAGAAGATTACTGATGAACATAGGAAGCAGCATAAACAGCCCGACTGCAAATACAAGCGCTATGACTACAGCAAAGTCCATAATGATTTTTTCAGTCTTATCTCCGAACTTTTCATAGAGCCATGCTTCAAACTTTGACGGTTCTTCGTCATCTTCAATTCCGAGCATATCGGCCGAGAGGGTTATAGTCTTAAGTCCAAGTATAAGCGAATTGATGAATGAAAAAATACCTCTAATAAACGGCCAGCCGCATACTTTATGCTTTCCGGCAATCGACTCGGTCTTCTGCTCACTTACTGCGATTTCTTTATCAGGTTTTCTTACGGCTACGGCATACTTGTCTTTATTCATCATCATGATGCCTTCAAGTACTGCCTGTCCGCCTATTCCACTGTAAACTCTCTTCATTTATTATCCTTTGTAAAATATGATTTCCTTCATATGCTCGCACATACTTCTATGGGCTTGCGGACAGCTCGAATCCGCTTCGCTTCTTCTCGCTTGCTCTTTTCCCAGCTCTAATCCGCTTCGCTTCTTCTCGCTTGCTCTTTTCCCAGCTCGAATCCGCTTCGCTTCTTCTCGCTGTACGTTGCCTTCCAAATACCAGCCCATGCTTGCATGGGCTACAGATTTGACAGATAATCTCATAAATAAGTAAACTGATTTTTGAGATTATCTGTCAAATCTGCGCCCGGGTATACCCGGGCCGGCATTCGTCAGGCTTATCGCACAAAAAAAGAGCGCAGGTAATCAAACCCGGCTCTTTTGTGATTTCTACTGCTCTGCTGAGAAGCCGTATTTTCTGTTGAATTTATCGATACGTCCACGAGCCTGTGTAGCTTTCTGCTGGCCTGTATAGAACGGATGGCACTGTGAGCAGATTTCTACGTGGATTTCTTTCTTTGTTGATCCTGTTGTAAATGTGTTACCACAGTTGCATGTAACTGTAGCCTGCTGATACTGTGGATGAATTCCTTCTCTCATGATAATTACCTCTTTCTTATAATTTGCTGATTTCCAAACAGCCTTAAAAGTATATCACACAGTCAAAGAGGTGTCAATAATCAGCCCGACAGGGCAATGATCCGATCCCATGACATCCTGATATATTGCTGCATCTTTTATCTTTCCCGCAATTCTGTCAGAACAGATGAAATAATCTATACGCCACCCGATATTTCTGGCTCTGGCATTCATCCTGTATGACCACCAGGAATAAGCATCTGTCCTGTCAGGATAGAGGTACCTGAATGTATCCGTGAACCCGGATGAAAGTACTTCCGTCATTTTCCCGCGTTCTTCATCCGTGAATCCGGCATTGCCACGGTTGGTTTTGGGATTCTTCAGATCAATCTCCTCATGTGCCACATTAAGATCTCCGCAGTAAATTACCGGTTTTTTTTCATCCAGACTCTTGATATATTTCAGGAAATCCGTCTCCCAGCTCATCCTGTAATCAAGTCTGGTCAGTTCATGCTGTGCATTTGGAGTATAGCAGGTAACCATATAAAATTCAGGAAATTCTGCTGTTATGACACGTCCTTCATGATCATGTTCGTCAACTCCGATTCCGTATGTTACCGATACAGGTTTTTCCTTCGTAAACATAGCCGTTCCGGAATAACCTTTTTTATCTGCATAATTCCAGAAATCATAGTATCCGGGCAGATCCAGCTCTATCTGACCTTCCTGAAGTTTCGTTTCCTGCACACAGAAAATCTCTGCATCTGTCTCATGAAAAAAATCCAGAAAGCCCTTTCCGACTGCAGCACGAAGACCGTTAACATTCCAACTTATAAGTTTAATCATCTGACTCCTCTGATTCCGAAACAGTATATGTAAATCTCTTACGTGCTGAAGCATCGCTCTCAAGATACTCATCGTATGTTGTCATCTTATCAACAAGCTTGCCGTCAATGATCTCCATGATACGATTGGCTGTCGTCTGTACTACCTGATGGTCACGGGACGAAAACAGAAGCACACCGGGGAACTTGATAAGTCCGTTGTTGAGGGCCTGAATCGATTCCATATCCAGATGATCGGTCGGCTCATCGAGAATAAGCACATTGGCTCCGCTTATCATAAGTTTGGACAGCATTACCCTGACTTTCTCACCTCCTGAAAGTACCTTTACATATTTGATTCCATCCTCTCCCGCGAAAAGCATTCTTCCGAGGAATCCTCTTACATAAGTGACATCTTTATTAGTGGAATACTGCGTAAGCCATTCAGTTATGTTTTCTTCACCGGAGAAATCTTTTGTGTTGTCCTTGGGGAAGTAGCTGAATTTAGTTGTCAGTCCCCATTTATAATCTCCCTCATCCGGCTCAATCTCACCTGCAAGTATTCTGAACAGAGTGGTCTTTGCCTTCTCATTAGGTCCTACAAATGCGACTTTATCTGTACGGTTCAGAATAAAACTGATATCGTCCAGTACCTTTTCTCCGTCAACAGTCTTTGAAAGATGAGATACCTCGAGAACCTCGTTTCCGATTTCGCGTTCAGGCCTGAAATCAATGAACGGATACTTTCTGGATGAAGGTCTGATATCATCGAGTTCGATTTTCTCAAGTGCTCTCTTACGTGCTGTCGCCTGTTTGGATTTTGCGGCATTTGCCGAGAATCTCGCAATGAATTCCTTGAGTTCTTTGATTTTCTCCTCTTTCTTTCTGTTTGCTTCCTTCA
>JAUNOA010000008.1 GCA_030531245.1 Lachnospiraceae bacterium | reverse complement strand
GAATCCATGAAAGGGGATAATTGTATGAAACTACGCAGATTCGAAGTATTATCTGATACAGAAATTAAAAGGGTAAATGATGCAGCTCTTCATATTCTTGAAAACACAGGTATGAAGATTATGAGTGAAAACGCCCGCAGAATTCTAGCAGATGGCGGATGTGATGTTGATGAGTCTACAAAAATCTGCAGATTCCCCCAGGCAGTCGTTGAAGAGTGTTTGAAAAAAGTACCGCATCAATTTGATCTTTATGACAGAAATGGAAATAAGGCATTGACGATCGGTGACGGAACCGTACATTGTGCAGCCGGTCACAACGCTGTTTTCTGCATTGACAGTGATAATCCGGAGAGACGATATTCCACTGTAAAAGATGTAGAGGAATTCGGTATAATCTCTCAGTGGTGCGATAGCATAGATCTGGTCGGTACTCCGCTTAATCCTTTTGATGTTAATCCGGAATCCACACTTCTGCATGCGGCAAAAGCTCTTTTCAAAACAACTACCAAACCACTTGTTTTTTCAACTGAAAGTGCAAAGATAGTCGAAGCATTGATTGATATGATGAAAGCTGTCGGGGGTGAGAATATTGCCTCGAAACCCAATGCCATCATACAGCTGTCTCCTTCAAGTCCCCTTTTCTGGGGAGGAAATACGGTAGACGGTGTGCTGGCAGTTGCAAAAGCCGGACTTCCGCTTATCATTCTCCCGGAACCGATGTCGGGTGTCAGCGCACCGTATTCGGTAGCCGGACTGCTCACTGAGAATACAGCCGAGATGCTCAGCGGAGTAGTAATTGCCGAGCTTGTCAACCCGGGAACACCGGTTATGTACGGTGCTTCGTGGACCACTTATGATATGAAATATTCTGCTGCAAAAATCGGAGCTCCGGAATCGGCACTTCTTACCATAGCGGGCTGTCAGATGGCAGGATTTTACGGACTTCCATCACACACCACGGCTACAAACTCGGACGGAAATGCACACGATGAGCATCAGGCATGGGAATCAGTTACCAACAATATACTTGCAATGAATTCCGGTAATGATATAGTTATGAATTCCGGGATGTTTGCATGCGGTCTGACTACATCACTGGAACAACTTGTTATGGATAATGAAATCAACCGCATTAATAAGCGTCTCATGACCGGAATTGATGCGAGTGATGATATGGTTGCAAGAGATGTAATAGAGGAAGTCGGACCGATGGGAAGTTTCCTGATGGAAGAGCATACTCTGGACAATCTATACAGCGGAGAATTCTGGGAACCGACTATAAAAATCACACAGTCATATGAAAAGTGGAAGGCAGAAGGATGTCAGACAGTCGACAAGGTGGCCGGAAAACTCGTCAGAGAGATACTGGAAAAAGGTAATACTTCAGAACTTGATCCCGAAAAATACAAAGCGCTTGATGATATCATAGAAAGATTCGAAAAATCTATTTAATTACTATGTCCGAAAACTCATTATACAGAACCATATTGCTTCTGATAGTTCATGTGATCGCGGTTATCTCGATCGCCTGGTTCCTTGTGTGGGGTTTCGGCCAAAGTCAATATATGATAGGGCAATCTATGGAGCCTACCATTGAACCCGGTGATAAAGTGTCGGTAAACAGAATAGAATACCACTTTTCAGATCCCGAAAGATATGATCTAATCGCATATTATATGGATGATGTCATAGCCGAGGATTATGACAACAAAAATGAAGACATGATACCACCCGAAGTAACGATAAAAAGAATCATCGGGCTGCCGGGAGAGACAATAAGGATAGCTGACGGAAAAATATATGTGGACGATACAGTTCTGTCCGACAATCCGGAGTACGATAATATCAGTCTGGCCGGTATAGCTTCAAAACCGATAACACTTGAAAATGATGAGTATTTCGTTGTAGGAGATAACAGAAAAGCCAGCGAAGATTCCAGATACGAAAAGATAGGCAATATTAAAAAATACAGAATAATAGGGAAGATCTGGTTTAGGACCAAACCTTTCAAGAAACTCGGCAGGGTAGAATAGATGAAAATACAATGGTATCCCGGTCACATGACCAAAGCAGTAAGAAATATGCAGGAAGATGTCAAAGTCATCGATCTGATCATTGAAATGGTAGATGCGAGGGCTCCTTTGGCGACCCGCAATCCCGATGTCGACAGACTTGGGCAGAACAAAGGCAGGATAATAGTACTTAATAAGTCAGATATGGCTGAGGAAAAGGCGAACAAGGACTGGAAAGACTATTTCACTGCCCTGGGCTATGAATGCATGTATATGGACTCCCGCAGAAAAGCCGATATGCGTGAACTGATGAACTGTATCGAAAGGGCATCGGCTGCCAAACGCGAAAGGGACAGGGCACGGGGCATCATTAACCGTCCTGTAAGGGCTATGGTAGCAGGCATACCGAATGTCGGAAAGTCTACGCTGATCAATACAATTGCCGGAAGAAGTGCCGCAAAGACAGGAAACAAACCTGGTGTTACAAAAGGCAATCAGTGGATCAGACTCAACAGGCAGATTGAGCTGCTTGATACACCGGGTATACTCTGGCCTAAATTTGAGGATGAACATGTAGGTGAAATGATAGCATATATCGGATCTGTGAACGATCTGATTGTGAATAAATCCGAGCTTTCAGAGTGTCTGGGTAATTGGCTGCTTGAGAACAAGGCAGACGAGCTTATACCGAATTATAATAAAAATGCAGACATTGAAATCAGTGATTATCAGAGTCTGATGAATGCTGTTGTCAAATCACGGGGCTGTCTGAAGCCGGGAGGTGAACCGGATTATGATAAGGCCGAGAACATACTTATAAACGATTTCCGCAGCGGAAAACTAGGAAGGATAACATTGGAGAGAGTACCGCAATGACAGAAGAAAAACTGATGCAGGAGCGGAAAAGACTTCAACTCATGCATGAATTTGAAGATAAATACAGCCCCGATTACAGGATAATCTGCGGAATAGATGAGGCAGGACGGGGACCGCTGGCAGGACCTGTCTGTGCAGGTGCATGCATATTGCCTTCGGACTGTGAAATACTGTATCTGAATGATTCAAAAAAGCTCAGTGAAAAACGAAGAGAAGAACTGTACATCGAGATACAGGAAAAGGCGTTGGCATGGGCTGTCGGAACGGTAGATAATAATGTTATAGATGAGATAAATATATTACAGGCTACATACCGGGCCATGAGAAGTGCAATCAGCAAGTTGAGTATTGAACCTGATTTGCTTCTTAATGATGCGGTTATGATTCCGCAGGTATCGATACGTCAGGTGGGCATAGTAAAGGGGGATGCAAAATCTGTAAGTATCGCCGCTGCCAGTATACTTGCGAAGGTGACGAGGGATCACCTTATGATGGAGTATGACAGAATGTATCCTGAATACGGATTTGCAAAGCATAAAGGTTATGGAACTGCACAGCATATAGCAGCAATCCGTGAATACGGCCTGACACCTATTCACAGGAAAAGTTTCATGACTGATAAGGTATTGGGAAAAGCATAGATTATCCGGATTTCTCCGAACAGTAATGAATAAAAGAATTGTCGGAGCACAATATGAAGAAGTTGCATGTGACTATCTGAAATCTATCGGGATGAAGATAATACAAAAAAATTACCGTACAAGAATCGGGGAAATAGATATCGTTGCACATGACGGACTGACAATAGTTTTTGTTGAAGTAAAATACAGAAAAAAGTCCAATGCAGGCTGTTCACTTGAAGCAATAGGTTACAGAAAGCGTATGCAGATTATAAGAGTTGCCCGGAATTATCTGTATATGAACCACATTCCGGATAATGTCGGGGTAAGATTTGACTGTATAGGAATAGATGACGGACAGATTACATATTTAAAAAATGCATTTGATGCTGCAGGGAGTGTCAGCTGATGGTACAGGATATTTTTCCTAAAAAATTGTTTAATCAGTACGATATAAGAGAACCGGAACAAGGTTCTTACATCATTTTTGTCCAGGGCAATACTTTGCTGTGCAGGATCGAGGATGGTGTGCTTACGATGCCGACATACAGGGAGGTCAATCTGGATGATTACAGATACCTGATCAGGATCGATGATGACTTGTTCTTCTCATCATGGGATGCTTCCGCAATTGCTATCCTTGAATCAGATGGATATGAGTTTCATAATATAAAGGAACTGCGCCCTGCACAGCCTGAGTGGCTTAAATTCGGTACTTTGACAGCATTTTCATATGCAAGCTGGTATGAAAAAAACAGATACTGCGGACGCTGCGGTGCTTTTATGAAGCATAGTGATACGGAAAGAGCCATGATATGTCCTGAATGCCGTAATCTTGTCTATCCCAAAATATGTCCGGTAGTTATCGTAGGAGTTATACATGGTGATACTATACTTCTGACAAAGTATAAGGACCGAATGCGTTTCGATAAATATGCCCTTATTGCGGGATTTGCTGAAATTGGTGAAACTATCGAGCAGACGGTTGCCCGTGAAGTGTATGAGGAAACAGGTATTAAGGTTAAAAATCTGAAGTTTTATAAAAGTCAGCCATGGGCGTTTTCGGATTCGCTGCTAATGGGATTTTTCTGTGAGCCTGACGGAGATAAAGGTCCATGTCCTGACGGGGAAGAACTTGGATTTGCCGGCTGGATGACAAGAGATAAAGTTCCGGCTCTGCAGGATAATGTAAGTCTGACTGCCGAGATGATGGACCTCTTCAAGAGGAAAGGAAGAGAAGTCCTTGGATAAAAAGGAGATTATATGGACAGTGCTATTATAACTGCCGTGATTATCGCAGCGGCAACTCTTATACTTCAGAAAACGCTCGGAAATCTGGTCAGTGGCCTTGTTCTTATTATCACCCGTCCTTTTAAGAAGGGTGATAAGATAATCATAAAAAATGAAAAAGGCGAGCTGGTATCCGGAAAAGTTGTCAGTATGAGTCTGCTCTATGTAAAGATACAGGTATATAACAGAGATGTTATGATTATTCCTACATCTCTGATGGATCAGTTTACAGTTGTCAACAGTGATTATAAACAGGGTGTGAATCACACGGAATATTTCCGTTTTTCGCCGGAGTCTGATCACAGAAAAGCCGTTGCCATCATCAGAGAAGTTCTGTTAAATGACGAAAGAACTCAGAATACTGCCGAAAACACGGATGTTATCTGCAGGTTTGATAACGGACTTATCATAATACATTATAATGTACGCACTGAAAGCGTGGATAAATCTTTTGAAGTCTGCAGTGATATATGCGAGACATTGCTTGAGCGATTTAAGAAGGAAGACAATATTACCATAAAATGATATGAGAAATTTATTCTTCTTAAATCTTTAGTATAACCGGAGGATATATGAAAATTTATATTATCAGACATGGTGAAACCGACGCAAATGCGAATGGTTTGATGCAGGGATGGAGTGACGGTGAACTCAATGAATTCGGAATCATGCTTGCAGAAGAGACCGGTAAAAAATTAAAAGGAATAAAGTTTGATGCCGCTTATTCATCTCCTCTTGTAAGAGCGAGAAAGACCGCGGAAATTATAATTAAAGAAACTGAAAGCAACTGTCCCTTATATATTGATGACAGACTTAAGGAAATCAATATGGGAGACTATGAGGGCAGAAATTTCAAACAGGAAAGATTGTCCGGTGTAAAAGAGTTTCTGGTCAATCCATTGGAAACAGATCTTTTTCCCGGTGGGGAAACAGTCTTGGATTGTGTACAAAGGACGCAATTATTTCTGAAGGAGCTTGTATTAAAAGAATATGAAACAGTTCTTGTATCAACTCATGGTTGTGCCCTCAGATGTATGCTTAATTTTCTTTATGATGAAAATTCGAATTTCTGGCATGATCAGGTACCGTTAAACTGCTGTATCAATATAGTTGAAGCCGAAGACGGAGAGATAAAGCTGACAGGAGATGACCTGATATTGTATGACAAAAGCCTGTGCATAGACAGGTATACAGTTGATGACTGTCGTTAAAAAAAACAGTACCGTTCGTTTTGAACGGTACTTATTTTTTATATAATAGATCCGATATATTCATATCTGTCCTTGATTCTCTTACGTACGAAGTTCTGAATCTTGACTGTCGGCTGAAGCTCATCCGATACAGGAGCGTCATGGTTGAAATAATTTACTATTGCAGCCAGATAACGGCTCATATCAGCCTCAAGATACCATTTACGTGTAAGAAGTTCAGGATTTCTGTAGTTTAAATTGGTTGTGATTACGTAATCGATGTTACCTTCCTGATATGCCTTGTCAAATGCATCTAGACCGTTTGTAAACAGACCGAATGTCGTACATATGATAACTCTTTTTGCAAGTCTTTGTTTCAGCGCTTTGGCTGTATCAATCATGCTTTCTCCGGAAGAAATCATGTCATCGACTATGATTACATCTTTGCCTTCAACATTTGTTCCCAGAAACTCATGAGCAACTATCGGATTACGTCCGTTGACCACTTTAGAATAATCACGCCTCTTATAGAACATACCCATATCGACACCGAGGTTGTTAGCAAGATATACAGCTCTGTCCATTGCACCTTCGTCCGGGCTTATGCACATGAGGTGATCCTTGTCAATAACAATATCACCGATATTATTGAAGATGGTTCTTACAAACTGATAGGTCGGCATAAGATTGTCAAAGCCGGTAAGCGGTGTGGCATTCTGTACCCGGGGATCATGAGCATCTACGGTAATGATGTTATGGACTCCCATGTCATGAAGCTCCTGGAGTACAAGGGCACAGTCCAGGGATTCACGACCTGTACGTTTATGCTGTCTTGATTCGTACAGGAAAGGCATGATAACAGTAATTCTCTTGGCGTGTGCGGCACTGGCTGCGATAACACGCTTAAGATTCTGATAATGATCATCAGGTGACATGCAGTTACTGTGTCCGTTGACTGTATACTCTATAGAGTGGTTAGTAACATCCACCATAACATACAGATCGCATCCGCGGGTTGACTGGTTGATTATGGCTTTGCCTTCACCGGTTCCGAAACGCGGAGTTACAGCCTCTATTATGTAGGATTCCTTGTCGTAATCACTGTAGTGAAGATTTCTTACAAGTGAATTATCATCAAAATGTTTTTTGCTGCGATATTCTACTATATGCTGATCCACAAGTCCGGCAAGTTCCTGACAACCGTCAAGTGCGATGATTTTAAGCGGGGCAACCGGCAATCTGTCTTTCCAACTGAAATCTGCTGGCATTATGACACCTTCCTATCTGTTAATATTGATTTAACAATAATATAACACTCCCAAATTATCGACGCAATATCTTGTTGCAATCTTTACATTTACGACGATAAATCGTAAAATATGGTGGGTATGTTTGAGCATAATGGACATAAGATATTGTCGGTATTGCCCGACTCGATAGCCGATCAGCTTGGCGTGCAGGCCGGTGATAGGCTTATTAGTATTGACGGAAAAATAATTGAAGATATTCTGGATTACAGATTGCTTATAAACTCGGAAAAAATGCTTATGCTAATAGAGAAACCCGACGGTCAGCAATGGGAGCTGGATATTGAACATGATTACGAAGATCCCGGTCTGGAATTTGGTGACGGACTGATGAGTGAATACAGACGATGCATGAACAACTGTATTTTCTGTTTTATAGATCAGATGCCGAAAGGCATGAGAGAAACCCTGTATTTCAAAGATGATGATTCGCGGTTGTCTTTTCTTCAGGGAAATTATGTCACTTTGACAAATATGAATGACCATGATATTGATCGTATTATCAATTACAGACTTTCACCTATAAATGTGTCTGTCCATACGACCAATCCTGAGCTTCGCTGCCGTATGCTGAATAACCGCTTTGCAGGAGAGAGTCTAAGATACATCGATAAACTGTACGAAGCCGGGATAGTAATGAACGGGCAGATAGTTCTGTGTCCGGGATGGAATGACGGTGAGGAACTCAGGTCAAGTATCGAGGATATGCTGAAATGGGCTCCGGTAATGGAAAGTGTCAGTATAGTGCCTGTCGGTATGACACGATACCGGGAGGGACTTACCCGGATAGACCCGGTAGATAAAAAAGTGGCCGAACAGACAATCGATACTGTTGAATATTTTCAGTCTGTTGCCATGGAAAAGCACAACATCCATTTTGTTCATGCCAGTGATGAGTTTTATCTGCTTGCAGGACGTAATCTGCCGTCTGAAGAGACTTATGACGGATATCTGCAGCTGGAAAACGGAGTGGGAATGCTTAGGCTGTTTATCGAAGAATCTAACGATGCATTGACTGATTATACGGTAAATACCAGTCTCGGCGAAATCTCCATCGCAACCGGAAAACTCGCATTTTCTGTCCTTGCAGAGGTTATTAATAAAGTAAAAAGCATCTGCCCGAATAAACGGGTGCATCTATATGAGATCAGAAATGATTTTTTCGGAGAATCAATAACAGTTTCCGGACTTATAACAGGTCAGGATATCATCAGACAATTAAAAGGCAGACCGCTGGGAACAAAACTTTATCTTCCTGTTAATATGTTCCGAAGCGGAGAGGAAGTTTTCCTTGATGATACAACGCGTGAGGATGTTGAAAAAGAACTGGGTGTATGCACATGTATACAGGAAGCATCAGGGTATGATTTCGTAAAAGATATAGTAAATTCGTGAGGTAAAAAATGAGCAAACCTATCGTGGCCATAGTCGGAAGACCCAACGTTGGAAAAAGTACGCTTTTTAACGTTCTTGCCGGTGATCAGATAAGCATCGTCAAAGATACCCCGGGTGTCACACGTGACCGTATATATGCAGAATGCAACTGGCTGGATAAAAACTTTACTTTAATCGACACAGGCGGTATTGAGCCTGATACAAGTGATGAGATGTTAAAGTTCATGCGTGAACAGGCTGAGATTGCTATTGATACGGCTGACGTAATCATTTTCATAACAGATGTCAGGGAAGGTCTCGTTGATTCTGATTTCAGAGTCTGTGATATGCTCAGAAAATCACATAAGCCGGTTGTCCTTTGTGTTAATAAGGTAGACAGTCAGGCGAAATTCGGAAATGATGTATATGAGTTTTATAATCTCGGAATAGGTGATCCTGTAGGCATTTCCGCAGCCTCCAGACTCGGGCTGGGAGATCTTCTGGATGAAGTAACTAAATATTTTAAACCCGGGCAGGGTACGAATGAGGAGACGGATGAAAGACCGAAGGTAGCACTTATAGGTAAGCCCAATACAGGAAAGTCATCAATCATAAATAAGCTTCTCGGCGAGAACCGTGTTATTGTTTCCGACATAGCAGGTACCACAAGAGATGCAATTGATACCGTTGTCAGAAGAAACGGTGAGGAATACATTTTCATAGATACAGCAGGTCTGAGAAGAAAGAATAAAATCAAGGAAGAACTTGAAAGATATTCAATTATCAGAACTGTCAGTGCAGTTGAACGAGCTGATGTATGTGTACTTGTGATTGATGCCGCTGAAGGTGTTACTGAACAGGATGCGAAAATCGCCGGTATTGCACATGAACGCGGTAAAGGTGTCATAGTAGCTGTCAACAAGTGGGATCTTATCGAAAAGAATGACAAAACCATATATGAGTTCACCAATAAAGTAAAAACAACTCTGAGTTTCATGCCTTATGCAGAGTATATATTCATTTCAGCTCTTACAGGACAGAGACTGGACAGACTTTTTGATATTATTGACTTTGTACGTCAGGCTCAGACGCTAAGAATTCAGACAGGTGTTCTTAATGAAATCATTTCGGAGGCAACAATCATGCAGCAGCCTCCGTCAGATAAAGGCAGAAGGCTTAAAGTATTCTATGCAACTCAGATTGGTGTCAAACCACCGACCTTTGTCATTTTCGTGAATGATAAAGAACTGATGCATTTTTCTTATCAGAGATATCTTGAAAACAAGATAAGAGAGGCTTTCGGATTCAGAGGCACTCCAATCAGGTTCTTTATCAGAGAAAGGGGCGAAGACAAATGATAACCAGAGTTATCATTCTCCTGACAGGATATGCTTTCGGACTTATCCAGAACGGGCATTATATCAGCAAACATCTTGGTGTTGATATAACACATAAAGGAAGCGGAAACGTAGGTGCTACCAATGTTTTGCGAGTTATGGGAACGAAACTCGGATTGATCGTTTTCATTCTTGATGTACTTAAAGCTCTTGTTCCATGTTTAATTGTCAGACTTATCTTTAAAAACGATGTAAATTCTGATCTGTATGTTTTATATATGGGTGCAGGAGTGGTACTCGGACATTGTTTTCCGGTACAGTTTGGTTTTAAAGGTGGAAAAGGTATATCAAGTGCTATCGGTTTTATCATTATTTATGATTACAGGATAGCATTGTGTATGATTGCAATTTTCCTGATCTGTGTACTGATCAGCAGATACATTTCACTTGGCTCTGTTGTTGCCGCTTTTGCGCTTCCGTTTCTGGCATTTTTCTTTAAGAAGCCCGGTCCGGAATCTATGATAATTATTATTCTTCTGGTATGTCTTGTGATTTTTAAACATAGATCCAATATTAAGCGGATTATCAACGGGACAGAGAATAAGTTCAGCTTAAGAAAGACCTCTGAAAAGAGTAATGAGGTAAAGAATGGGAATAGTTAAATTGTTTTCCGATGGTTCTTCAAAAGGCAATCCCGGTCCGGGAGGCTACGGGACCATACTTCAGTATGAAGACGGACAAGGTGTAATACATGAAAAGACTATGAGTCAGGGTTATTACGAAACAACCAATAACCGGATGGAGCTTATGGGATGTATCGTAGGATTTGAAGCTCTGACCCGTCCGTGCAAGGTTCAGGTTTATTCCGATTCCAAATATCTTGTTGATGCCTTCAATCAGAAATGGATAGATAACTGGGTACAGAACGGATGGAGAAGAGGAAAATCCGGACCCGTTAAAAATATTGATTTATGGAAAAGGCTTCTTTCCGCTATGGAGCAGCATGAAGTCCTTTTCAACTGGGTAAAAGGACATGCCGATCACCCTGAAAATGAAAGATGCGATAAACTTGCAACCGATGCAGCAGACAGTGAGGACCTTATAGAGGATGAAGGATTCGAAGAATAAAGCC
Source organism: Lachnospiraceae bacterium (assembly GCA_030531245.1). Taxonomy (GTDB): domain Bacteria; phylum Bacillota; class Clostridia; order Lachnospirales; family Lachnospiraceae; genus Darwinimomas. The sequence goes on along the minus strand of JAUNOA010000008.1, from coordinate 37,614 downwards.
GGATACAGTATTCTTACATACAAAGGAATGATTTATGTCGCGATAGCCGGAATGATATTCGGAGCGTTTCCGGTATTCACCAGCCTGTTTGTATTGTCGGGAGGAAATACTGACAGTTTCAATTTCCTGGGCTTTCTGCTTTCAACGATACTGCTCATTCCGATTATTATTTACAGAAAGACCGGATTCAGACTTCCTAAGAAAGCGATGATATTTGTCATTCTGGCCGGAATTGCAAATGTCATTACAAGGGTACTGCTTACTAAAAGTTATCTATATCTGGATGTCGGAGTATCGACTACTTTGCATTTTCTGTATCCGATCATAACTGCATTTTTGAGTTTTATTATTTTTAAAGATAGAATGCCGGTCTATAAATGGATCGTATTTGCAGTAGCCTGTCTTAGTGTATCGCTGTTTATAACCGGTTCATCCGGTGAAGGAAGTATTACAGGCGTAATACTGGCAGTTGCTTCCAGTTTCGGGTTTGCCTCATATATGCTTATTGAGGAAAAAGCAGGACTTACCGGATATGACCCGTTTGTTATACTGTTTTATGTAACATTGGTATCCTGTGTCGGAGCGTTTGTATTCGGACTCGGTTCAGGAGAACTGTTTGCGCCGATTCCCGCAAAAGCCTGGGTCATCCTTTTTATAGTTGCACTTGTAAACAATATCCTTGGGTTTGCACTTCAGCTGGAAGGAATCAAATATCTCGGCGCGGCAATGACTGCGATTTTCAGCCTGTTTGAACCGATTTTCAGTTGTATATTCGGAGCTGTATTCCTGCATGAGGAGATGGGAGCCAGATCGGTGCTTGGTATCGTGCTGATCCTTGTCTCACTTCTGGATGTAATACTGCTCGATAACAAATACGGAAACGTTCAGAACGAATAAAACCTATGTATGTTCCGGACGACCAGAATAAAGGAGATAGACATGAGTAAGAAGTATTATGGAGTAAATGAATTAAGACAGATGTTCCTTGATTTCTTCAAATCAAAAGAGCACCTTACACGCGGGAGTTATTCTCTGGTGCCGCACAATGACAAATCATTGCTGCTTATTAATGCGGGTATGGCACCATTGAAACCATATTTCACAGGGCAGGAGATACCTCCCAACAGACGTATGGCCACCTGCCAGAAATGTATACGAACCGGTGATATCGATAATGTCGGAAAGACTGCACGTCACGGTACTTTCTTTGAAATGCTCGGAAATTTCTCTTTCGGTGATTATTTCAAGCATGAAGCAATAGCCTGGACATGGGAGTTTCTCACACAGGTAGTCGGACTGGAAGCAGACAGACTTTATCCTTCTGTATATAAGGATGATGATGAAGCATGGAATATCTGGCATGATGAGATCGGTGTTCCTGCGGACAGGATATTCCGTTTCGGTAAGGAAGATAACTTCTGGGAGCATGGTTCAGGTCCGTGCGGACCCTGTTCAGAGGTGTATTATGACCGCGGAGAAAAGTACGGATGCGGTAAACCCGGATGTACGGTAGGCTGTGATTGCGATCGCTACATGGAAGTTTGGAACAATGTTTTCACACAGTTTAACGGTGACGGCAAAGGAAATTACGAAGAACTTGCAAACAAGAATATCGATACCGGTATGGGACTTGAACGACTGGCAGTTGTTGTTCAGGATGTTGATTCGATTTTTGAAGTTGATACAATAAAATCCCTGCTTGACAGAGTTGCTGAAATAGCTCATACAGAATATAAGGAGAATGCTGAGAAGGATGTAAGTTTAAGACTCATCACAGACCACATCCGTTCCTGTACATTTATGGCCAGCGATGGAATACTTCCGTCAAATGAAGGACGCGGGTATGTATTCCGCAGGCTTTTAAGACGTGCCGCAAGACACGGACTTAAACTCGGTATTGAGGGCAAATTCCTGGCTGAACTGGCAAAAACCGTTATAGATTCTTCAAAAGATGGTTATCCGGAACTTGAGGAAAAACGTGATATGATACTCAGTGTTTTGACTTCCGAAGAGGATAAATTCAGCCAAACGATCAATCAGGGTCTGGAAATTCTTGATGAAATCGAAAAAGATATGACTGCCGGAAATAAGCAGACACTGACCGGAGAGAATGCTTTCAAACTCTATGATACTTACGGATTCCCGATAGATCTTACTGTTGAAATCCTTGAAGAAAAAGGATTCAAGGTTGATCTGGACGGATTCAACGAGTGTATGAAAAAGCAGAAGGAAACTGCCCGTAAAGCCCGTAAAGTAACCAATTATATGGGTGCTGATGCAAACGTTTATGATGAGCTTGATCCGGGACTTTCAACTCTCTTTGTAGGTTATGATTCCTTGCTTTCATCAGGACGTATCATTGCTTTGACGAGCGAAACGGAAATAGTAGATGCTCTTACAGAAGGACAGAGAGGAACAATTATAACAGACTCAACTCCTTTCTATGCGACAAAAGGAGGCCAGCAGGCTGATATAGGTGTTATTGAAGATCAGTCGGCCAGATTTACGGTTGAAGATGTAATCCCTCTTAAGGGTGGTAAAATCGGCCATGTCGGATATATGGAGTCCGGAACATTTAACCTGAACGATGTAGTGGAAATGAAGGTTGATGCCGATAACAGAAAGTCTACCTGCAGAAATCATTCATGTACACATCTTCTTCAGATGGCGCTTCGCAAAGTACTCGGTAATCATGTTGAACAGTCCGGAAGTATGGTTTCATATGACAGACTGCGTTTTGACTTTACACATTTTCAGGCTGTTACATCAGCTGAGCTTCATAAAGTTGAAGAGTTGGTAAATGCTGAGATCCGTAAATCAAATCCCGTTGTTACCGATGTTATGAGCATAGAAGATGCCAAGAAGACCGGTGCAATGGCATTGTTCGGTGAAAAGTACGGTTCATCTGTACGTGTTGTCACAATGGGTGATTCAAAAGAATTCTGCGGCGGAACTCATGTAAAGAATACAGCAGATATATTTGCGTTCAAGATTGTTTCGGAATCCGGAATTGCCGCAGGTGTTCGTCGTATTGAGGCACTTACCGGAGATAATGTTATGAATTACTATCAGAATCTGGAATCACAGATTTTTGATATTGCCAAATTGCTGAAGACTAATCCGGACGGAATCATGCAGAGAGTCCAGTCAATGCAGGATGAAATCAAATCGCTCAAGGCTGAAGCAGATAAAGCAAAAGCTCAGTATGCTCAGTATATGATGAAGAAGATGGACGATGATATTTCCGAAATCAACGGCATCAAATATGTAACCAGACAAATCGACAATATAGGCATGGATGAGCTTCGAAACTACGGAGATATGCTGAAAGATAAGACGGAAGGCGGTATTGCCGTTCTGGCAGGTATTAATGAAGGCAAAGTCAATCTTATGGTAACCTGCGGACAGGCTGCACTTGATAAGGGTGCTCATGCAGGCAATATTATCAAAGCTATCGCATCCTGTGTCGGAGGCGGAGGCGGAGGTCGTCCCAATATGGCTCAGGCCGGTGGAAAGAATCCTGAAGGTATAGCTGATGCATTTGTAAAAGCAGCAGAGGTTATAGGAGAGCAGACGAAATAATGAAACTTATATGTTTGGGAGACAGTCAGACTTTTTCCCTGGGTCTTCACAGGCCTGACAAGTGGACCACACTACTCGGACAGAATCTCGGAAGCGAATGGGAAGTAATCAATGCCGGAATTAACGGCGATACTACTTCAGGTATGCTTGCCAGAGTCAGATATGATGTTATCGAAAAGAAACCCGATATAGTCATGGTAATGGGCGGAGGCAATGACTTTATTGCAGGTTCAGACATTGGATGTGTAAAGGCAAATACTATGGCTATAGTACAGCAGTGCCTGGCTGCCGGATTGAAAGTTATTCTTGCGTCTGAACTTTTACTTTATCCGCAGCTGATTTCCGATACTTATAAAAAAGTTGCTGATTTTGAGGGCGTCAACAGTCAATTAAAAAATATAGCATTATGGTATCCTGATTTCTGTGCCTGCTGGAGTGGTATCGATTATGTCGATCTTCAGAATCTGTACCTTGAAGAAACAGGTGGTTCCACTGATTTTTCTGCTGACGGCATGCATCCGAATAAAGCCGGGGCTGAAATAATAGCAAAAATATTGACGAAAGTTTTTAAAGTGTTATAATAAAACAGTTCGTTATAAAAATTTTGAACCGAAGGGAGGTGTGCTGAGTGTCTACAGTTATCGTTAAAGAGAATGAGAGTCTTGACAGCGCACTGAGAAGATTTAAGAGAAATTGCGCTAAGGCAGGTATCCAGCAGGAGATCCGCAAGCGTGAAGCATATGAGAAGCCATCAGTTAAGCGTAAAAAGAAATCTGAGGCTGCAAGAAAGCGTAAATATTGATTTTGTCAAATATGTTTAAAAGAAGCAAGGCTTTAAGCCTTGCTTCTTTTGTAGTATAATATATTATGTATTATTATGGCAGAAATTCTTTTAGAAGTACCAATTGAATACGAAAAGAATGTATGCGGAGAGCTGGACGCTTATCTGAAAAAGATTGAGCGTTCGTTTCGTGTATCAATTTTCGAACGGAACGGAGATTTTAAGATTATCGGAGATGATGCCGGCTGTGCACGTGCAGCATCTGTATTCGGTAGTCTTCTTGAGCTGGCAAAAAGAGGAAACACTATTATGGAACAGAATGTTGACTATGCTATAGCTTTATCAATGGAAGACAAAGAAAAAGAAATAGTTGAAATCGATAAAGACATCATATGTCGTACAGTTATGGGTAAACCGGTTAAACCCAAGACTATAGGTCAGAAAAGTTATGTTGATTCTATTCGCAAAAACATGATCACTTTCGGTATCGGACCTGCAGGAACAGGAAAAACATATCTGGCCATGGCAATGGCTATTCAGGCATTTAAAGACGGAGAGGTTCAACGTATCATCCTTACAAGACCCGCTATAGAAGCAGGTGAAAAACTGGGATTTCTTCCGGGAGATCTGCAAAGTAAGATAGATCCTTACCTCAGACCTTTATATGACGCACTGTACCAGATAATGGGTGCAGAAAGCTACCTGCATAATTCGGAAAAAGGACTGATTGAGGTTGCTCCGCTGGCATATATGAGAGGACGAACTCTTGACAATGCGTTTGTTATTCTTGATGAAGCACAAAACACGACTCCTGCACAGATGAAAATGTTCCTTACACGTATCGGTTTTGGATCGAAAGCAGTTATTACAGGCGACCGTACTCAAAAAGATTTGCCTAAAGATACCGTCTCAGGTCTTGAAACAGCTGAACGTGTTCTGAAAAACATCGATGAAATCGGATTTTGTGAGTTGTCCAGCAAAGATGTTGTAAGGCATCCCCTTGTTCAGAAAATTGTAGATGCATATGAAAAATATGAGAAAAGGCTTGATTCAAAAGATCGTAACGGTAATCGCAGAAGATTCAGGGAGGCTTGAAAATGACGATATACTACAGCTATGAAGCTTGTACAAAACTCCATATCCCGTGGATGGACATCATAAGTGATGTTGTATACGGCACTCTTGATTATATGAAATACAGGAAAGAAGCTGAAATTTCAGTGTCGGTAGTCGATAGTGATGAAATCAGGAATCTTAATAAAGAGTTCCGTGACATTGACAAGGTAACGGATGTTCTGTCTTTTCCTATAGGAGACAAAAATCCGGAAACGGGAGAAATGGTTCTGGGAGACATAGTCCTCTGTGCTGACAGGATTATTGAGCAGGCCGCTGAGTACGGACATACAAGAAAACGCGAACTGGCATTCCTTACATGTCATAGTATGCTGCATTTGTTGGGTTATGATCATATAGAAGATGATGAAAGAATTCAGATGGAAGAACTCCAGAAAAAAATACTTGATAAGATTGGCTACAGAAGATGATTAAACGTAATATTACACTTATTGGTCTCATTCTTTTTGTGATTCTGCTTTCCGCATGTGCTAAAAAAGAGGAAATAGAAGTAGTTGTTCCGGAAACCCAGACAGCAAAAGAATCCGAAGAAATAGTTATTGAATGTGAGACAGAGCCCGAAACTGAATCAGAATCCGAACCGCTTTCTGAAACAGACGAGCGTGTTGAAGTAGATGGAATGATACGATCCTATCTTACCGGTGAGATGGTTCCTGTTGAAATAGGAAATCGCAGGCCTGTTGCTGTAATGATGAGTAATGACAAAGAAGCCGCACCTCAATATGGAATCAACAGGGCAGGAGTTGTATATGAAGCCCCTGTTGAGGGAACCATGAACAGGTTCATGAGTGTCATTGAGGATTATGATGAACTTGAGAGAATCGGTTCTGTGCGAAGCTGCAGAACTTACTACACATATTTTGCACTTGAATGGGATGCGATATATGCTCACTACGGACAGTCAACATTTGCACTTCCTTATCTCGATAATCTCGATAATATAAACGGTGTTATGGGCTCCGGAGGAGCAGCGTTCTATCGCAGTAATGACAAAAAAGAACCTCATAATGCATATACAAGCGGTAAGCTTCTGAAAAAAGCCATAGAGTTGAATAGCTATTCAAATGATTACAGTGAGAAATACGAAGCTAATGACGGGCATTTTAAATTTGCATCCGGTAATGAGGAAATAAATTTTGATGAAAACCTGAGTCTGGCAGCAGATAAGATTTACCCAGGTTATCCTTTCAATGCTCCCTGGTTCGATTATGATGAAGAAGACGGACTGTATCATCGTTATCAGTATGGAAAAGAACATATGGGAGATGAAGGACCTATTACTGTAAAAAATGTCATTTTTCAGTATTGTCCGACGGCAAATTATGCAACAACCCAGTATCTGAATATTAATGTTCATGATGACGGATACGGATATATTTTTACCAATGGAAGATGCATGCCTTTCTCCTGTAAAAAAGACGGAGAATTCGGAGTGACAAGATATTATGACATGGAAGGTCAGGAAATCAGATTAAACAAAGGAAAAACCTGGATATGTATAATTAAATCGTCAAAATTTGAGGATACGGAGATTTATGACATAGATGGCAACAGAACAAACTAAGAAAAATAATAATAATTTTCTGATTCAGGGAAGCATCCTGGCGATTGCGGGAATACTTGTCAGAATAATCGGACTTGCATACAGAATTCCGCTTGTTCGGATAGTAGGCGATGAGGGCATGGGATATTATTCGGTGGCATATGAGATATATGCTATAATTCTCCTTCTGTCTTCATATTCACTTCCGCTTTCTGTCAGTAAGATGGTTTCCGCAAAACTGGCCGGCGATGATTATCTGAATGCGAACAGAATTTTCAAAGTCAGTCTGATATATGCAACAATTGTCGGAGCGTTATGTTTTGCATTTCTATGGTTTACGGCTGACTGGTTTGCCAATGTTTTTTATCATCTGCCTTTATGTAAGTATGCCCTCATCAGCCTGGCACCGACTGTATGGATAATGACATATCTTGGAGTTATGAGAGGTTTTTATCAGGGTCAGTCTACTATGGTCCCGACTGCTGTTTCTCAGATTCTTGAGCAGATTGTCAATGCTTTAGTATCTGTAGGTGCAGCCTGGTGGCTGTGTCAGATGGCACTGAATGCAGCAAAAGGAGACTCCGTTGCATCCGCATGGGGAGCAGCCGGAGGTACTATCGGTACAGGTGCAGGAGCACTTACCGCTCTTATAGTGTTGATAATTCTGTACATTCGCGGCAGAAAAGAATGGAATGAAAATGTAGTCAGATCCGAAAATGCCGGTATTAAAAAAGAAAGTTATAAGGAAATAAGTAAGATACTGTTTTTTACTGTTATTCCTGTAATACTGTCTACAGCGGTTTATAACATTACAAATATTGTTGATGCAGAAATATTTACATCTACAATGGTTGAATACTTTGGAAACAATGCTTCTTCCGTAGCGGCAGACTGGGGAGTATTTACCGGAAAATTTAAAACTCTGGCAAATATTCCGATTGCAATAGCAAATTCTCTTTCTTCATCACTTATTCCTGTTATGGCAGCTGCTGCGGCGGCTAAGAATAAAAAGGGAGTCGAAGATGGTATTTCTCTTGCACTAAGGTACACTGTATTGATCTCATTGCCGGCATCGGTCGGTCTTACAATTCTGGGTGGGCCTATTGTCAGTCTTCTTTTCGGAAAAAGTGATCTGGCAACTACTATGACACTGATCGGTTCATTCGGAGTATTGTTTTATTCGGTATCAACAGTCACCAATGCCGTCCTGCAGGGCAATAATTATATGCGTATCCCTGTTATTAATGCTCTGATTGCTTTGATCGTACACGTTGCTGTTATTTTTGTTCTTATGAGAGTATTTAACATGGGTATTAAAGCAATTGTAATCGGATACATGCTTTTCGGATTATTTATGTGTATATTGAATAGTTTTGCTATTACAAAAAAAATAAGTTACAGAGCGGATGTTTCCATTACTTATCTAAAACCTTTGTTATGTTCTATAGTTATGGGTGCGGCGACAATTGTTATCCGTTTGTTGTTAGAGAAACTTACCGGCTCGAATTTTATCATTACTTTCGGTTCTATCATTGTCGCTGTAATTGTGTATGTAATTATGATTATTATTACCGGTACAATAACAAAAAAAGAGCTTAAAAGATTTCCTGTAATTAAGAGGTTTATCAGATGACTTCGGGAGAAAAAATCGCAATTATAGGTGCCGGTGCATCGGGAATGACTGCTGCTGTTTCTTCTGCGAGGAGAGGATATAAGGTTACCGTTTATGAACATAAACAGGAAGTCGGACTGAAAATCCGAATTACCGGACACGGAAAGTGCAATCTGACAAATACATATATGAATGTTTCCTGTTTTAATTCAGATAATTCAGAGAGAATAAAGACTTATCTGAACGAATTCGGTACGGATGCTGCTGTCGGTTTTTTTAAATCAATCGGAATAGAAACTTATGAAAAAAACGGATATGTTTACCCTGTTTCCAATAATGCAGTTGAGGTTGCTGATTCACTGAAAAAAGAAGCGGAAATGCTTGGGGTTGAATTTATACTGAACTGCGGGGAGCTTGATATCAATGGACTAAGGGATAATTATGACAGAATAATACTGGCTTGCGGGTCAAATGCTTGTAAAAAGACCGGATCAAACGGGAGCGGATATAAATATCTCGAAAAACTGGGAGTGAAATATTCAAGAATACTGCCTGCTTTGTGCCCGATTTATGTTGAAGACAACAGCTTCTGCGATGTCAATGACGGAAAGAGAATCATCGCATCCGTCTCTGCATATTCAGAAGGTAATTTACTGGCATCAGATACCGGAGAAGTGCAGATAAAAAAGAATGCGCTTTCAGGGGTTCCTGTATTTCAGATCAGCAGATGGATTTCTTCTGCTTTGGATAATAATCAAAGCTGCAGTATCGTTCTGAATCTAGCACCTGAAATGAATGATGTTCCGTTGTTTCTCAGGAACAGGTATACCTCTCCGATAAACGAGAAATTGTTATTTAATGTCAGCCGTATGTCCAGGTTTGACCATGCTCAGGTCTGTATGGGCGGTGTCTCTCTTGATGACCTGACGTTTGATTTTGAACTGAAAGCGGTTCCCGGAGTCTATGTCATAGGTGAATTGTGTGATGTTGACGGTATCTGTGGAGGATATAATCTGCATTGGGCATGGCTCAGTGGAAATCTATGTTGTAAATGATCAGAATTAACCAATGTAAATTAAATATTCATCATACCGATAAAGAACTGGAAGATAAAATCTGCAAGCTGCTTAAGATTCGTTCTTCAGACCTTATCACTTATTATATTGTTAAAAGATCGCTTGATGCCAGGAAGAAATCCGACATCAGGTATTCTTATACAATTCAGGCTGAAGTTAAAAACGAAGAGACCGTCCTTGCGAAAAATAAAGATTCCAATGTTGCAAAAGATCGGACAGTATACTATAGCATCCCGGAAAACGGCAAGGAAGAATTAAAGGAAAGGCCTGTTATAGCCGGTTTCGGTCCTGCAGGAATGTTTGCCGGACTATCGCTTGCAAGAGCGGGATTAAAACCTTTGATTATTGAGCGTGGTGAGGATGCATATACCAGAAGAAATACTGTATCGGATTTCTGGAAGAACGGGAAACTGAATACTGCGTCAAATGTTTCATTCGGAGAAGGCGGTGCAGGAACATTTTCAGACGGCAAGTTGAATACACTTGTAAAAGATGTAAGCGGAAGAAATACAGAGGTACTCAGAACGTTTGTGGAATTCGGAGCCGACAGTGATATTCTGTATGTTCACAATCCGCATATCGGAACAGACAGACTGATTGATATAGTTACAAATATCAGAAAAGAAATCATCCGTTTGGGCGGTGAAGTAAGATTTAATACAAAACTGGAAGATATCGGGACAAATGCCGGTAAACTTAAAGCTATACGTTTATCAACAGGGGAAACTCTTGAATGTGAAGCAATGATTCTTGCCATCGGTCATTCTGCAAGAGATACCTTCCATATGCTTAAGGCAAATAACATCCATATGGAATCAAAATCATTTGCCGTAGGATTGCGAATACAGCATCCACAGTCAATGATTGACATCTCAAGGTTTGGGTCCGAAGCGGAATTTCTGAGCCCGGCAAGTTATAAACTTGCTGCAACGGCTATAAACGGACGGGGAGTATACTCCTTCTGTATGTGTCCCGGAGGATATGTGATTGATGCATCCACTGAACAAGGGATGAAAACAATTAACGGAATGAGTTATCACAGAAGAGATTCCGGAAATGCAAATTCCGCCATTATAGTAACGGTTACTCCTGATGACTTTGGTTCGTCAGACGTACTTTCAGGTATAGAGTTCCAGAGAAGACTTGAAAAAAGTGCCTTCAGTATTTCAGAAGGAAAAATTCCGGTTCAGTTGCTTGGAGATTACATTAAGGGTAAGGAATCCATAAGTTTCGGAGACGTTGAACCGAAATTCTGCGGAGATATCGGATTCGCCAGACTTGATGAGTCACTTCCTGAATATATTCATGACTCAATCATCAGTGTTCTGCCGGTTTTTGATTCACAGATAAAAGGATTTGCCAGAGAGGATGCTATTCTTGCCGGAGTTGAGAGCAGAACTTCCTCGCCAGTAAGAATTACCAGAGATGAAGCTTCTATGTCAAATATAGAAGGTTTATATCCCTGCGGTGAAGGTGCAGGATATGCCGGCGGAATTACAAGTGCCGCAATGGACGGACTGAGAATTGCGGAAAGAATTATAAGCAGATACAAGAGGTTGGACTGATGCTTAAAACTTATCATATAACTACATTCGGCTGTCAGATGAACGCCAGAGATTCCGAAAAGCTTTCCGGAGTCCTGGAGGAGATGGGCTATGAGGAAATTGATTCCGAATCTGCAGATATTGTTTTGATTAATACATGCACTGTACGTGAAAATGCCAATGAACGGGTATATGGTCATCTTGGGCAGTTGAAGAATATCAAAAAGAAAAATCCCGGAATGATAATCGGAATATGCGGATGCATGATGCAGGAGCTGGATGAAGTCGAGAAAATCAAAAAATCCTATCCTTTCGTTAATCTTGTATTCGGAACACATAACATATGGAAGTTTCCAAAGCTCTTACAGCAGGTTTTGAACGGGCAGAAGAGAGTTTTTGATACAGTCGAAGAAATAAATGACGAAGCAGACAAACTGCCTGTAAAAAGAGTATATCAGTTTAAATCCGGAGTCAATATTATGTATGGCTGTGATAATTTCTGTACTTACTGCATAGTGCCTTATGTAAGAGGCAGGGAAAGATCCAGAAATCCGGAGGAAATACTTGATGAAATCCGTAGACTTGTTAAAAGCGGTGTAGTCGAAGTCATGCTTCTGGGTCAGAATGTCAATTCATACGGCAAACGCGTTATGAAAGACGGCGTAATTACAGACGGCAGTACGATTACTTTTGCGCAGCTTCTAAGGGAAGTCTGCAGTATCGATGGACTGGAGAGAGTAAGATTTATGACTTCGCATCCGAAGGATCTGTCAGATGAACTGATCGATGTTATAGCATCGAAGCCCAAAGTATGTCATCATCTCCACTTACCGCTTCAGTCAGGCAGCAGCAAGCTGCTTAAGAAGATGAACAGACATTATACAAAAGAATCTTACATCGAACTTGTTGAAAAGATACGCAAAGCAGTACCGGATATATCAATTACTACAGATATTATTGTTGGTTTTCCCGGAGAAACCGATGAGGATTTCGAAGATACGATGGACGTTGTCAACAAAGCCGGTTATGAATCGGCATTTACCTTTATTTATTCAAAAAGAACGGGGACACCGGCAGCTGATTTTCCTGATCAGGTAAGTCCTGAAGTAATTAAGAGCAGGTTTGACAGGCTGCTGACCAGAGTGCAGGAAATAGCAGCTGAAAAAACTCTGATACATGTCGGTAAAGAGATGAGTGCACTTATCGAAGATACAGATGATCATCTCGACGGATACCTGACAGGAAGACTTTCCAACAATATGGTAGTTCATGTACCGGGGGATAAGTGTCTGATAGGAAAGATAGTAAATGTTCGACTTAATGAAGCAAAAGGTTTTTATTATTTAGGAGAGATAATCTGATGTTATCACCGATGATGCAGCAATATATGGAGACTAAGAATGAATACCCGGGGTGTATTCTGTTTTATCGTCTCGGTGATTTTTATGAAATGTTTTTTGAAGATGCACAGATCGGGGCCCGGGAGCTTGAACTGACGCTTACCGGAAAAGACTGTGGACTTGAAGAACGTGCACCTATGTGCGGGGTTCCGCATCATGCTGTTGATTCTTATATTTACAAGCTTGTCAGCAAAGGTTATAAAGTAGCGATCGCCGAGCAGCTCGAAGATCCAAAGATTGCTAAAGGTATCGTAAAACGTGATGTTATACGGGTTGTTACCCCCGGAACGATTACAGGGTCAAACGAACTCGATGAGCTGAAGAATAATTATCTGTGTTCCATAGCTTATATCGGCGGTAAGTTCGGAATCTGTATGACAGATATAACCACAGGTGATTTTAAAGTTACTGAAACAGATACTGTCAGGACATTGTATGACGAACTGCAGAAGTTCAGACCGGTAGAAATACTTTGCAACAAAGAACTGGAGATGTCAGGTGTTGATCTGAAGTTTCTGAAAGACAGCTATACATCCACGATAAATGTGCTGGATGATAATTACTTCAGTGAACAATCCGCTGTAACAATTCTGACAGATCATTATAAAGTTCAGTCAGTTGAAGGACTGGGACTTGCAGAGTATGCTTCCGCAGAGCTTGCCGCCGGTGCGGCTTTAAGATATCTGTATGATACACAGAAACATAATTGTTCAAATATTACGGACCTGACTCTCTATCAGTCCGGTGAATATATGATCATAGATGCTTCTACCAGAAGAAATCTTGAATTGACTGAAACAATGCGGAACAAAGAACGTAAAGGGACACTCCTGTGGGTACTTGATAAGACAGGTACGGCAATGGGTGCAAGGCTTTTGCGTTCATATATAGAACAACCGCTGGTTGATATCGGCAGAATAACGGCAAGACAGGATGCGATCGAAAAGATGCTCGGAAACTATATTGATCGCGAAGAACTTCGTGAATATATAAAACCGGTATATGATCTTGAAAGGCTTATGTCACGCATCAGTTCCGGACTTGCCAATCCCAGGGATATTATCTCTCTTAAAAGTTCGGTTAAAATGCTTGGACCTATTCGTAACGTTCTGGCTTCATTTGACTGTGAGCTGCTGAATAAACTCTACAATGAAATAGATCCGCTTGATGATATTTATGAACTTATTGACAGAGCGATTATTGAAGAGCCTCCTGTTATGGTACATGAAGGTAATATCATAAAGCCCGGATACAATGAGGACGTTGATAAACTGCGAAATGCCAAAACAGAAGGAAAAACATGGCTTGCTGAACTTGAAGCCCGGGAACGTGAAAGGACCGGCATAAAGACTCTTCGTGTCAGATATAATAAAGTTTTCGGATATTGCATCGAAATAACCAATGCATTTAAAGATAAAGCACCTGCGGATTATATACGCAAACAGACACTGACGACATGTGAGAGATATACGACAGATGAACTGAAAAAACTGGAAGATATAATACTTGGTGCCGAAGACAGACTGTTTTCTCTTGAGTATGAGCTGTTTACAGGTGTCAGAGAAGCTATTGCTTCTGAAGTATCCAGAATTCAGACAACTGCAAGAGCGATTGCACAGACGGATGTTCTTGCATCACTTGCGCAGGTTGCATACACAAATAATTACGTTCGCCCTAAAATCAATGATAAAGGGGTTATCATAATAAAAGACGGAAGGCATCCTGTCGTCGAAAAAATGCTGTCATCGGGGAAGTTTATTGCAAACGACACTCTCCTTGACGATAATAAAAATCGCTTTGCTATCATAACCGGACCCAATATGGCCGGAAAATCGACATATATGCGTCAGGTTGCATTGATCACACTAATGGCTCAGATAGGTTCGTTTGTTCCTGCTTCATCTGCCGATATCAGTATATGTGACAGAGTGTTTACCCGAGTAGGAGCATCAGATGATCTGGCTTCAGGGCAGTCAACTTTTATGGTAGAAATGACCGAGGTTGCCAATATACTCAGAAATGCAACAAAAGACAGTCTTATAATTATGGACGAAATCGGACGGGGTACATCAACATTTGACGGTCTTTCAATAGCATGGGCCGTAGTTGAACACATCAGTGACAGAAAACTTCTCGGATCAAAGACATTATTTGCGACACATTATCATGAACTGACAGAACTCGAAGGAACACTGAACGGCGTACAGAACTATTGTATTGCAGTAAAGGAGCAGGGTGATAATATCGCATTTCTCAGGAAAATAGTTAAAGGCGGAGCAGACAAGTCGTATGGTATTCAGGTTGCACGCCTGGCAGGTCTTCCGGAGTCGGTTTTAAGAAGAGCAAAAGAACTGGTAGAGGAATTGTCCAATTCAGATATAGCTTTCCGTGCGAAAGAGATTGCGGAACTAGGGATTCCCGAAAAATCACGAAGACCGATACATCGCCAGAACGAAGTTGATGCCGGTCAGCTTTCACTGTTTGAAACAACACGAGATGATGACATTATCAGTGAGATTTCAAATCTTGATATCTCGACCATGACGCCTATAGATGCACTTAATGAACTATATAAATTACAGAATACTGTAAATAACAGAGTGAAACTATGATAAAGGTACTCAGCAAAGAAACAATAGACAAAATCGCGGCGGGAGAAGTAATCGAGAGACCTTCTTCAGTTGTGAAGGAGCTGGTGGAAAATTCCGTTGATGCCGGAGCAAATATAATTACAGTGGAAATCAAAAACGGCGGAACTGATCTTATCAGAGTGACGGATAACGGACACGGCATAAATTGTGAAGAAGTCAGAACAGCATTTCTTCGCCATGCCACAGGTAAGATTTCTGATGCCGAAGATCTGATGGCAATACATACTTTGGGTTTCAGAGGTGAAGCACTCTCCAGTATTGCCGCTGTCACGAGAACAGAGATTATTACTAAAACACAGGATCAGCTTACTGCTGTAAGATACAGAATAGAAGGCGGAGAAGAATTATCCTATGAGGAGATAGGCGCCCCTGACGGGACAACCATTGTTGCAAGAGATCTGTTTTATAATGTACCGGCAAGAAAGAAGTTCCTTAAAACAGCCATAACCGAAGCATCTCATATAACTGATCTTATAGAAAAGTTTGCGTTGTCACATCCTTTTATCAGTTTCAGGTATATAAATAACGGACAGACTAAACTATATACTTCCGGAAACGGTGAGATTAAAGATATAATTTACCAGATATACGGGCGTGACATAACCAATTCACTTATTGATACGGAATACTGTTCGGATAATATTTCGGTTAAGGGTCTTATCGGTAAGCCTGAGGTTTCAAGACCGAATCGTAATTTTGAAAATTACTTCGTGAATGGAAGGTATATCAAATCAACAGTTATCGCAAAGGCTATAGAAGATGCTTATGAAGAACGCCTGATGCAGCATCAGTTTCCTTTTTCTGTTCTCATAATCGATATCAGTCCGGATGCAATGGATGTCAATGTTCATCCCACAAAAATGGATGTAAGATTTTCCGCACCGTTCGAAGTGTATGATGAAGTCAGTAAAGCAGTCAAATCAGCATTAAATGAACACATTCTGATTCCGTATGCTTCTCCTGATCCCGAAGAAAAAGTTATTTCCGGAATAGATACAGAGACAGAAAAAAATACGTTAAAACTAAATAGCAGGCCAGCTGAAGCATTTGAAACAAAGAGAGAGATGCCTCTTCCGGTAAAACCTGATTGGACAGAATCGGAGAATAAAGCTGCTCCGAGTCAATTGAGTTTTGATAAATCAGATTTCGCTGCTTCACAAAAACCTTTTTACAGACTGATCGGACAGGTTTTTTCCACATACTGGATTATCGAATATGATTCCAGGATGCTTATAATGGACCAGCATGCTGCACATGAAAAAATCTATTATGAAAGACTGATTAAACAGTATAGAAAAGCAAATGTATCATCTCAGATGATAAATCCTCCGTGTATCATTACTCTAAGTGATACTGAAGCTGCAGCATTATACGAAAATATCAATGATTTCAGTTCCGTAGGATATGAGATAGAACATTTCGGTGGTAATGAATATGCCGTAAGAGCAGTCCCTGATAATCTGCCATCCATAAACAAGGCCGAACTGCTTAAAGAAATGATTTCCGGATATGCGGAAGAAGTCGGTCACAAAGATGCTTTACTGATTCTGGAAAAAACTGCTTCAATGGCTTGTAAAGCAGCTGTTAAAGGGGGACAGAGACTTTCATTTGCCGAAGCGGATATTCTTGTGAAAGAACTGCTCGAATGCGATAATCCATATTGCTGCCCGCACGGAAGACCGACAATGATTGAATTTTCCCTTGCGGATCTGGAGAAAAAATTCAAACGAATAGTATGATAAAACAACCTTTAATAATTATTTCCGGTCCTACTGCATCCGGAAAATCAGCGTTGGGAGTACGTCTTGCCAGAGATATCGGCGGAGAGATAGTTAGTGCCGATTCTATGCAGGTTTATAAGTATATGAATATCGGTACAGCCAAAATTACTCCCGGTGAAATGGACGGAATACCGCATCATATGCTCGATGTGTGTGATCCTAAAATTGATTATTCTATAGCAGATTATAAAGAAGCGGCTAAAAAATGTGTGCTGGACATATTGTCCAGACATAAGGTTCCGATTGTAGTAGGAGGTACGGGCTTTTACATTCATGCCTTGCTGTATGATACTGATTTCGGAAGCACAGAGTCCGACGGATCAGTAAGAGCAAAGATTGAAAATGACTATTCACTCTATGGCCCGGAAATAATGCATTTGAAACTAAAGGAAATCGATCCTGAAGCTGCCGAATCAATCCATATGAATGATACAAAAAGAGTTGTTCGTGCTCTTGAGTTTTATGAGCTTTACGGGTATAAAATATCTCAGCATAACAGAGAGGCTTTAAGCAGTGAGTCTCCTTACGATTTCATTTATATAGCTCTTAATCGTGACAGAAAGGAACTATATCCTTTGATTGATGAGAGAGTCGACAAAATGATGGCACAGGGACTTCCTGAAGAGGTAAAAGCATTGAAGGAATACGGATGTAGGGCAGATTCCGTATCAATGCAGGGAATAGGATATAAAGAACTCTTTAACAGCATCGATTACGAAGCGGCTGCGGAAGAAATCAAATTAAATTCACGACATTATGCCAAAAGACAGTTTACCTGGTTAAGACATGAAAAAGATGTCACCTGGATAGACAGTCCGGTCAGCGAGGAAGATTACAGATGGATACTAAAGGAATGCTTGAAAAAGCGTATAAGGATTACGGAATAGACGAAAAACTATTAAAACTTGCAGAACAGGCCGAAACCGACCTTCATGACATCTTCGGAAGAATCGAAAATCGCGCTGAAATCGGTCAGCTGAAGGTGCTGAATGCATTTCATGAAAACCGTGTAAGTGAAGCCGATTTTGTTAAAACAACCGGATATGGGTACGATGACGGAGGACGCGACAGACTGGAAAAAGTCTTTGCTTCGGTTTTTAAAGGTGAAGATGCACTTGTCCGTGCCCAGTTGATAAGCGGGACTCATGCAATCTCAACAGCATTGTTTGCTAATCTAAGGCCAGGAGATGAACTGCTTTCACCGTGCGGAAAACCGTATGATACCCTCGACAGTATCATAGGTCTTAATGATGCAGCAGGGAGCCTTAAAGACTACGGGGTTAGCTATAGGCAGGTTGATCTTAATGATGATTATAGTTTTGACTATGAAAATATACGCAAGGCTATAAATGATAAAACAGCACTTGTGGAGATTCAGAGATCAAGAGGATATGCACAGAGGCCGACCTTTTCTGTTTATAAAATAGGAGAACTGATCCGCTTTATTAAATCTGTTAAGCCTGATTTAAAGGTTATGGTTGATAACTGTTACGGTGAGTTTGTGGAAGAGATGGAGCCGCTTGAGGCAGGTGCTGATATAATTGTAGGATCCCTTATAAAGAATCCCGGCGGAGGTCTTGCTCCTATAGGCGGATACATTGTCGGAAATGCCGATATGGTTGAAAAATCAGCCTACAGGCTGACCGCTCCCGGACTCGGAAAGGAAATCGGGGCAAATCTCGGCGTAAATAAAGATCTGTTCCAGGGACTTTTCCTGGCCCCTCAGGTTGTCGCCGGTGCTCAAAAGGGTGCGGTTTTTGCAGCTTATATACTTGATAAACTTGGTTTTGAAGTTAATCCCGGACCGTTTGATGAGAGATCTGATATTATCCAGGCTGTTGATTTTCATTCACCGGAGGGACTTATAGCATTCTGCGAGGGAATTCAGGCTGCTGCTCCCATTGATTCATTTGTCAGACCGGAGCCTTGCGATATGCCCGGATATGATTCTCAGGTTATAATGGCTGCCGGAAACTTTATTTCAGGTGCTTCTATTGAGCTGAGCTGTGACGGACCGATGAGAGAACCCTATACGGCTTTCTTCCAGGGAGGACTTACATGGTATCATGCAAAAGCCGGAATACTTACTGCCGTTCAGAAACTGTTTGAAGCCGGAATAGTTCAATAATATAAAGTTGTTTTCTGCGCTTGGAGAGGCGGGAAGGACAACTATATGAGAGAAAAAATTCTTCGAATCAACGAAAGGCATGATGATGACAAGCCGTATGAGAAATGCAGAAAATCCGGACCGGGTGTTTTGACGGATTCCGAGCTTCTGGCTGTTCTGCTGAGGACCGGAACAAGAGATATGGATGTTATGATGCTTGCCGAACACCTGGTTCATGGCGAGAGGGAGTACGAAGGCATTTCATCAATTCTGCATTACACTTATGAGGAACTGACCGGTATTAAAGGAATAGGACCGGTCAAAGCTGTTCAGATTCTCTGTATCAGTGAACTGGTACAGAGAATCTGGAAAAGTTCTATAACTGATAAGAATTCGGTTGTCAGACTTAAGACACCGTCTGATTGCGCGAGATTCTTTTCACAGGAGATGAGATACCTGGAAAAAGAAGAATTAAAGATCGCTTACCTGGATATCAGATACCGGCTTATCGATTCAATAATAATGACCAGAGGAACCTGCGACAGTTCTCTTGTCAGTGTCAGGGATATACTCGAGGGTGCACTGAAAAAGCATGCTGCCAGGCTTCTGATGATACATAATCATCCATATTCGGATGCTTTGCCGAGCGATGCCGACATCGAAGCAACAAATAAAGTCAGCGAGGGAGCTGAAGCAATAGGTATAAAACTAATCGATCATATAATAATCGGGAGCAATGATTATTTCAGCTTTAAAGAGAAAGGACTTTTGGATTAATGAAAAAGCATAATAATTTCATCATATTGCTTATTCTTACTGTCCTCTGTGTGATACTTATCGTTGTCACAACTATGGACAGTACAGCTCTTTCTCCTGTAAAAAGGGCCATAGGAACAGCACTTACACCTGTTCAGTCAGTTGTAAGTAAAATAGGAACAGCTGTAAACAATGCACTGACAGAAAAAAGAACTTTTGATGAAATTGCTGCTGAAAATATCGAACTTCAGGCGACAATAGATGAACTGATGATGGAAAACACCCGTCTTGAACAGGCAAATGTCGAACTGGACAGACTCAGAGATCTGTATAAGCTTGATAAAGAATACGGAAAATATGAAAAAATAGGTGCAAGAGTAATAGCCAAAGATTCTGTCGGATGGTTTAATGAATTTAAAATAGATAAGGGTGCCGATGACGGATTAGCTGTCGATATGAATGTTATCGCTGACGGAGGGCTTATAGGTATCATTTCTGAAGTGGGTTCCAATTATTCCAAAGTAAGGAGTATAATTGACGATTCCAGCAGAATAAGTGCCATGTCTATGAATACAGGAGATGAATGTATCGTAACAGGTAATCTTGAAACATATCAATCCGGCAGACTTCTTCTTCAGGATGCCATGGCAGACTCTGAACTTAGTGACGGTGACAGCATTGTAACATCAAATGTCAGTTCAAAATACTTACCGGGCATTCTTATAGGATATGCCGCTGAACTGAATACTGATCCGAACAATCTGACAAAAAGCGGATTTTTGATACCCGTAGCCCAGTTTGATAATATACAGGAAGTATTGGTTATTACAAAACTTAAGCAGCAATGAGAAGATCTTTAGTAAACATATTATTAATAATACTGGCGTTTGTTCTTGAAACAAGCGTTTTTCCGTTTATTCCTTTTCTGGTTGTTTCACCGAATCTGCTTCTTATTGTTGTATTTACTATCGGTTATGTATACGGTGAATTCGAAGGAGCGATATACGGAATTCTGGGCGGATTATTAATGGATGTCTTTTACAGCGGACCTTTTGGATATTTCACCCTGATTTTGGGATGGATAGGGTTTATTAACGGATTTTCCAGCAGATTCTATGACGATGACTATCTGTTCCTGCCTGTTTTCATATGTGCAGTAAATGAATTGCTATATAATGTGCTGCTGTTTGGTGTCAGATTTATTCTCAGGGGAAAAACAGATTTCGGATATTATATGAAGTCTATTATTCTTCCTGAACTCATGCTTACCATTATTTTAACAATAATTCTGTACAAACCGATTCTTGCTCTGAATTCAAAATTGAAAAAAATTGATGATTCAAAGAAAGGTGTAAAGCTGATTGAGTGATTTTTGGGATCTGATAAAAGAACTGTTCGGCAAGTTTCTGGAATCCAGAACTGTAGTACTGGGGCTGCTTTGTGCAGCCATGTTTTTGGTACTTGTTTCACATCTCTACAGTCTACAGATCATACACGGAGATGAATACCAGAACGAGTATATCACTATGACTGAAAAAACCACTACTACACCTGCCACACGCGGACGTATCTATGACAGAAACGGAAATCTGCTCGCCTATAACGAGTTATGCAATGATGTCATCATACAGGATAACGGAGATTATACAACACCAAATGAAAAGAATCTGATGATTTACAGACTTGTTAAAATACTGAATAAAAACAGAGAAACAGTCAGAGGCGAGTTTAAAGTAACTATTAATGACAGAGGAAAATATGAATTCACTGTTTCAAGCAAAAATTCCCGCAACGGATTTTTGAGAGATGTTTACGGTCTTAAGGATATATCGGAACTTGATGATGATGCCGGGAAATATCCGTCGACAATAACAGCGGAAGAACTCGTTGAACGTGTGGCAAAGTCTTTTAAAATCAATGAACTGGCTGATGAAGAGAAAAATGCCATTAACCTGACTCCTCTTGAAAAGCTTCAGATAGTCAATATCCGATACACTATGTCCCTTACTTCATACCGAAGATATGAAAGTACTACAATTGCTTCTTCCGTAAGTGAGAAAACCAAGATTTCAGTTCTGGAGGAGGCGGCAAATCTAAAAGGGGTAGATGTTGTCGAAAACACAAAACGTGTATATAATGATCCGATTTATTTCTCATCAATCATCGGATATACCGGAAAAGTACAGGAAGATCAGCTTGATACACTTAAAGCAACAGATGATGAGTATACATTGAATGACACTGTCGGACGAATAGGAATCGAGCAGTATTTTGAATACGAGCTTCACGGACGTAAAGGCGAAAAGCATATGTATGTCGATAATGTCGGCCGTATCCTTCAGGTTATTGACGAGGAAGAGCCTGTGGCAGGAGAAGATGTTTATCTTACTATAGATAAAGACCTTCAGATAGGCATATATCATCTTGTTGAAAGACAGCTTGCAGGTGTTCTGGCTTCGAAAATCGTTAATGAGGATAATCCCAATGAGGATGCCACCGATGCAACCAGTTTGCGCATCCCGGTGAAAGACGCATACTACCAGCTGATAAACAATAACCTGCTGGATATCAATCATTTTTCTCAAAATGATGCTTCTGATGTTGAGAAAGATATATATTCCAGATATGAAAAATACCATAATCAGGTTATTGAACAGATAAGCGAAGAACTTTCGGGCAATGATCCGACTCCTCTTAATGAGCTTCCCGAAGATATAAATCAATATATGGTTTATATCTATAATAAACTTTGTTCACAGGAAGTAATCGTTACAAGTGCAATGGATCAGAATGCCGAGTACTATCAGGCATGGAAAAACGATACTATCAGCATGAGAGATTTCCTTTATACAGGTATAGCAGAAAACTGGCTTGACAGTACAGTACTTAATGTACGTACCAAATATATAGATGCTGATGATATTTTCATGGCTTTGATTGACTACATCGAGCAGTCTCTTATTGATGATACCGAATTTGCCAAACTTAACTATAAGTATCTTATCAAAGGTAACGTGGTTAAAGGTCGGGAACTATGTATGGCTTTGTATACTCAGGGGGTCCTGACTGACGATGAAAGCAATAATGAATACCGTCTGCTTTCAGTCAACGGTGATGATTATGCGTATGATTTTCTTATAGAAAAGATCAATAATATCGAGATAACTCCTGCCCAGCTGGCTTTGGATCCATGTACTGCCGGATGTGTTATAACAGATGTCACCACGGGTGAAGTGCGTGCAATAGTTTCGTACCCCGGATATGACAATAATAAACTTGCAGACAGTATGGATATAAACTATTATAACAGCCTTTTAAAAGATCAGTCCCTTCCGCTTTATAATAACGCCACTCAGGCCAAGAAAGCTCCGGGTTCGACTTTCAAACCTATTACTGCGGTTGCTGCATTGGAAGAGGGTCTTATTTCACCGTATGAAACTGTCACCTGTACGGGCTTGTATGAAGAAATAAAGCCTAATATCAAATGCTGGGTATATCCCGGTCATCATGACAGCCTGGATGTTGTCGGAGCAATCGAGAATTCATGCAACTATTTTTTCAATGAAATGGGACACAGAATGGCTATAGACAGTACCGGAGAATACAATACCGAAAAAGCCATGAATATAATCGATAAGTATGCATCATATTTCGGTCTGGATCATAAATCCGGAGTAGAGATTACTGAGTCAGAGCCTAACATTTCCACCATAGCTCCTGAACAGTCTGCCATGGGACAGGGCAACCACTCTTATACAAATGTCCAGCTTGCCCGTTATGTATCGGCCATTGCCAACAAGGGAACCGTTTATGAACTGAGTATAGTTGATAAGCTGACAGACAGTGACGGAAATATTATAAAAGATTACAAACCGTCCGTATACAACCAACTTTCATTCAGCGACTCAACATGGAATCTTGTTCGCGAAGGCATGCATAAGGTTACATCAGAAGGTTCGGCAAGAAATATTTTCTCGGATCTTAGCTTTGATATAGCAGGAAAAACCGGAACAGCGCAGGAGAGCAAGACCAGAGCGAATCATTCATTCTTCGTATCCTTCGGACCTTATGAAGATCCGGAAGTTGCCGTGACAGTCAATATTCCTTATGGATATTCATCATCTAATGCCGCTGCCGTAGCCAGAAACGTCTACAGTTTTTATTTCGGTAACATTTCTCTGGAAAATGCTGTAAACGGCGGAGCATTAAGTACGTATGACGTAACTATAGGCGGAGATTAATAAGTTTACATAAATGAATATTTTGTGTGATTTGTTGTATAAGTATACAAAATATTGTACAATGGAGTAGTATTTTGACTAAAGTATCTTTTAAAAACTACAATTTCATACTGATGATCTGCATTGTTGTGCTTAGTGCAATCGGTGTTCTTGCAATTAACAGTGCAACAGGCGGAGATGACGGACTGGTAAACAAGCAGATATACGGCGCATTGCTCGGGCTTGCGATGATGGTAATTATTTCATTTATTGATTACCATACAATGCTTAAATTCAGCATCATTATTTATCTGGGATGTTGTGTACTGCTCGTTATGGTTCTTGTTGTCGGACTTATAAGAGGAGGAGCCCGAAGGTGGATCACACTTCCTGTTCTCGGACAGTTCCAGCCTTCAGAGTTTGTAAAAATCGGACTGGTACTCTTCTTTGCCGATTTTTTCGGAAAGAATAAAGATCGTCTGGACAATTTAAACATAATTCTGGCGGGGATTGGATTAGCACTGATTCCCATCATTCTTATCATTCTTGAGCCTGATACATCAACCACAATTATTCTTATGGTTCAGGTAGCATGCATGTTTTTTGTCGCCGGACTGTCTTATAAATTTATTGTCATTGTTCTGGCAGTTCTTATTCCGCTGGGTGTCGGTTTCATTTTACTTGTAAAAAACGGAATGCTGGATTTTCTCGGTGATTACAGAATAGGACGTATACTTGCTTTTTTCAATAAGACCGGATATGTTGATGAAAATATGCAGCAGAACAATTCGGTTATGGCAATCGCTTCGGGAAAGCTTTATGGAAAAGGGCTGAACAATACAGGCCTTGAGTCCGTAAAAAACGGCAATTTTCTTGCTGAAGAACAGACTGATTTTATTTTTGCAATTATAGGTGAGGAATTGGGCTTTATCGGCAGTGTGGTCGTTATACTGTTGTTTGCACTGGTTGTATTTCAGTGCCTGCGTATGGCACGTAAAGCAGCAGATTTACAAGGTAAGGTCATATGTACAGGCATCGGAATGCTGATTGCTTTACAGAGTTTTACAAATATAGCCGTTGCTACAGGATTGTTTCCTAATACCGGACTTCCTCTTCCTTTCATCAGCTCCGGTGTCAGCTCTCTGTTAAGTATGTATTTGGGGATGGGGATTGTATTAAGCGTAGGACTGCATCCCGATGTAACACGGTCAAGGAGGTTTCTATGAAAATCGGCTTCATAGCACATGACACAAAAAAAAGATTGATGCAGGATTTCTGCGTTGCCTATAAATCAATACTTGAAAAACATGAACTGTACGCTACAGGTGTTACCGGCAGACTTATTGAAGAAGCTACCGGACTTAAAGTACATAAATTTATCTCCGGATCAGTCGGGGGAATCGAACAGTTCTGTGCCCAGATAGACGACAATGAACTGGATCTTGTTATTTTTCTTCGGGATCCGCTTCATCCAAAGACACACGAACCTTCTATAAGCAGTATAGTAGGCAGTTGTGACAATTATAATATTCCGCTTGCGACAAATCTTGCTTCCGCAG
The DNA here is from genome assembly GCA_030531245.1 of Lachnospiraceae bacterium. Lineage (GTDB taxonomy): Bacteria > Bacillota > Clostridia > Lachnospirales > Lachnospiraceae > Darwinimomas. The sequence goes on along the minus strand of JAUNOA010000008.1, from coordinate 11,868 downwards.
AACTTATGATACTTGCACTTGACAGAGGTGACTTTGAATTCAGAGAAGCATACAGGTAATATAAACTATTATTCATATAAGCTGCGTAAGAAAAAACGCAACAGGAGAATAATCATTATTAGAAGCATTCTGCTTGTAGTACTTCTATTGGCTGTTGTGCTTCTATTTATTTTTGGTTACATACAATTCAAAAAAACACGGATCAATGACTATTATGATACAGAGAATGGTTATACAAATCTGATCAAAACCGAAGATCTTGTCTCAGACAGGCTGGTTCCGTTTGCATCCGACCTGGCCGTGTTGAATAAGGATACAGATTACTCTGACGAAATGCTGACATCAGATGCAGGACTTATTACCGGACGCTCCGGCGGAAATATAATTTCAGCCAAAGCTCCGACAGAAAGGATGAATCCGGCCAGTACTACTAAAATAATGACTGCTTTGTGTGCTCTTAAGTACGGAAATATTGATGATCTGGTCGTTATTACCAATGATGCTTTGATAACAGAAGAAGGCGCCAGTCTGGCTTATATCAAACCGGGTCAGACATACACTTTAAGACAATTGCTTTACGGTTTATTGCTGCCTTCAGGAAATGATGCGGCAAATGCTATTGCTATTCATGTCGGAGGAAGTATAGATGCTTTTGTAGATATTATGAATAAAGAGGCTACGGAAATAGGTGCTGCGGATACACATTTTAAGAATCCTCACGGAATGACTGATGAAGACCACTATACAACGGCATACGATTTGTATCTTATGCTTAATGAAGCTATGCAATATCCTGATTTTATAGAGATATGCAGTACAAAGGAGTATAATGTCGAGTATCTTAATGAAGACGGTACCTATGGATCACGACTATGGAAAAACACAAATAAATATATTACCGGTGAAAGAGACTTACCTGAGACAATCTCTGTGATAGCCGGTAAAACAGGTACAACACTTGCTGCCGGTCATTGCCTTGTTATGGCAGTAAGTAATGAAAATGACGATGAATTTGTCACTATAGTCCTTAAAAGCGACACAACGGATTCATTGTATAATAATATGGACTACTATTTGTCCGGTGTACGGTAACTGATTGCACTTTAATGCTCTATAATTTATAATACTAATATATGAAATAATAGGAGGTATCCATTATTATGGTCCAGATAATCGCGGGTGAAAATGGCAAAGGAAAAACACCGTATCTGCTTGAAAAAGCCAACACTGCAGTTAAATCCTGTGAGGGAACTATCGTTTATTTAGACAAGAACTCAAAACACATGCATGATCTTGATATCAAAATCAGACTTATCAATGTAAAAGAGTTTCCTGTAGGAAATGTTGATGGTTTCATAGGCTTTGTCGCAGGCATCATCTCGCAGGATCATGATCTTGAATATATGTTCCTCGACAGTTTTATCAAGATTGCACATCTTGAAGATGCCGATATTGCACCTGTTATCGAAGAACTTGAAAAGCTCGGCTCAAAACACGGGGTGACATTTGTTCTCAGCATTTCCAAAGCAGAGTCTGATCTCCCTGAAAATGCCAGAAAAAACATTGTTGTATCATTGTAATTGAAATTTTATTACAGACAGCTTATTTGGGCTGTCTGTATTTTTGGAGGCGGAGTGTCGTCTAAACATGTACAAGGCCTTGGAGGCAGAAGATATCGTTTTAACATCGGAATCCTGGTATTTGTGATTCTGTTTGCTTATGTTATCTTCAGTGCTTTCACCAGTTTCAAAAAGAATAAGATCAATTTCTATGAAGTAACGGAAGGGAGCATGACTCCCAACACCGAGCATCTCGGAATAATAGTGAGAAAAGAAAGTGTGATGACCACACCCAAGGCAGGATACGTAAATTATTTTGTTTCTGCGGGAAAAAAGGTACGGGTAGGATCTGAAATTTACTCAATAGACGAAACCGGTGCGATGAATTCTTTTCTTTCGTCCAATTCTCTATATGATCTGTCGCTCAGTTCTGAAAACGCAAGACGTCTCCAGAAATCATTACGTGATTTTTCGATTAAATACAGTGATAATTCCTTTACTACAACATATGATGCTAAAGCATCTATAAATTCAACTTTACTTGAGTTTGCAAATGTGTCCGGATCCGATGCAATGCAGACTGCCATGGAACAAAGCGGGATAAGTTTCTCAAGAGAATATGCCCCTGTCGCAGGAGTATTAGGCCTTAATATCGATGGCTTTGAAGAAAGAGATATTCAGTCGATCACAGAAGAGGATTTTAATAAAGAGAGCTATCACGTCGAACACATGAATTCAGGCAAAATGGTTGCGACAGATAGTCCGGTTTGTAAAATCATTACAGATGAAAACTGGGAAATTGTATTCCGTTTATCCGATGAAGATAAAGAAAAACTTGCCGGTTCCGGAAATCTTAAAATCAAATTTAAAGGTTCTTCAATAACAGCCGATTGTGAATACCAGCCTGTCAATAGTATTGACGGAAATACTTACGGAAGATTGTACCTGAATAAATACATGGTTGATTATATTAATGACAGGTATATTACATTTAATATTGAAGACGGCACACGTACAGGACTGAAAATACCAAAATCCGCCGTTGTAACCAAAACTTTTCTTACTATTCCTGAAGGATTTCTGGCCAGAGGCGGAGATGATACCGGAGAGGGCTTTTATAAAGAAGTTTATACCGAAGCCGGAACAAGCATAGTATATATACCGACGACGGTATATTATTCCGACAGTGAAAATTATTATATCGATTTTTCAAGTGAAAGTGATTTTCAGCCGGGGGATTATGTAGTACGGCCCGGTACCAACGAACGATATAAGCTGGGTGTTACCGCCAGCCTTGACGGCGTATATAATATCAATAAAGGATATACGGTTTTCAGGCAGATTGACGTACTGGATTCCAATGATGAATATTATATAGTCAGAAAGAATCAGAAATACGGGCTTAATGTATATGATCATATTCTGTTCGATCCCACAGATATACATGAGGGTGATTTCATATACCAATGATTGTTGACATTGCCCTGAAAAACATCGATAATATATTTAGAATCACAGAGAGGATGGGAAACAAATGGGAGTTTTCGGTAAGATAATAGATAGTATGAAAATCAATCCTGATGCAGAAGACGACGAGTACTATGACGATGACGATGAATATGAAGTAGAAGAAACTCCTCATAAAAGTTTTTTCAAACGAAACAAAGATATTGCAGAAGAGTATACTGAAGACGAAGAACAAAAGCAGGGTCTGTTTACTTCAAAAAAGAATATAACTCCTGTAAAACGTTATATGGAAGTAACCATGATTAAACCAACTACTGTAGCGGATTCCAGAACAATTACAGACAATCTTCTCTCCGGTAAAGCCGTTGTTCTGAATATGGAAGGGCTTCCAACAGATCTTGCTCAGCGAATCATTGACTTTACTTCAGGCGCTACATACAGCATGAGAGGGAAACTTCAGAGTATTTCGAATTATATTTTCATTGCTACACCGTCACAGGTTGAACTTTCCGGTGATTTTCAGGATTTTCTCAATTCCGGACAGTTTGATGTAACAGGAATGAAGCTTAGATTCTGATAATTATTATTTATATGGCACACGATTGCATTTGCTATTCGGGTGCCATAATGTTTTTGGTACCATAATGAGTTCAATAATTATAGTAAAAGACAGTTTTGATGATTTGACAAAAGCATTGGGATTTATTAATGCAGCAGATAAAAAAATATGTATCATAACAGATGACAATCTTGCGGAATTATATCTGAAAGAAGTTTCATCGGCCTGTTCTGTTTTGAACAATTCAGTCTACTCTTATTCAATAAAACCAGGCGAAGAGTCAAAGAGTATTGATACAATTATAAATATATACGACTTTCTGATTCAGAATCAGTTCAACAGAGATGACCTGATTCTAGCTCTCGGAGGTGGTGTAGTCGGAGATATAGCCGGATTTGCTGCATCAACCTATAAACGCGGACTTAGATTTATTCAGGTTCCCACAACTTTACTGGCACAGGTTGATTCTGCTATAGGCGGAAAGAACGGATGCGATTATGACACAATTAAAAATGTCATAGGAACGTTTTATCAACCGTCTTTGGTATACGTAAACAAAAAAACTACGGATTCCTTACCATCTGACGAAGTGTCCAATGGCAGAGCAGAATTAATAAAAACCGGAGTCATTTCAGGAAATGTCTTTGAACCAGGAATTGAAGAGTGTCTTTCATTCAAAAAAATGATTACTGATGAGGATCCGTATGACGAGCATAAACGAAACATTCTGAATTTCGGTCACACGCTCGGTCATGCCATTGAAGCCGCTTCTGCTTATAAATATAAGCACGGCGTCTGTGTCGGACTCGGTATGATCTGTGCCTTTGAAATATCCGTAAAAAGAGGATGGCTTAGTACTGAGAATCTTGAAGAACTTAAAACCGTTTTAAAAAGAAATGGTCTTTTAACAAAAATCAAAAATATTAATCCCGATGCTGTTCTCGATTTTTGTTATAACGATAAAAAAATCAGAGACGGTAAGATAAGATTCATTCTTTTAAGGGGACTCGGTAATCCTATAATAACTGATGATGTATCGAGAAAAGAGATGATTGCTGCATTGGAGACTATAAATGAAAAAGGATAACAAAGTATCAAAAATCATATACATAGTAATATTTGTTTTGTCAGTTGCGCTTGATCAGATAACAAAAAATATGGCGGTTACTATGCTTGATCCGGGTGAACCGGTAAATGTTATTAAAGACGTATTTCGTTTTGTATATACCGAAAACATGGGTGCTGCATTCGGTATGATGCAGGGAAGACAGGTGTTGTTTTATATAATTACCGGTCTGGTGATTATTGCAATACTATATTTCCTTATCAGGATGCCGAGTGACTCCAAATATCTTCCGATTGGAATCGTGCTCAGCTTTATACTTGCCGGAGCTGTCGGAAACCTTATCGACAGAGTGAGTCATAAATATGTGGTTGATTTTATTTATTTCGCGCCGATTGATTTCCCGGTATTTAACGTTGCAGATATCTTTGTAACCCTTGGATGTATAGCATTTGCGATACTTGTGATTTTCGTTTATAAGGACAGGGATTTCGATTTTTTGGATCCGAGAAAGAAAAATGATAATTAATGTTGAAGATGATTTCAATATCAGAATAGATAAATGGATTTCAGATCATGCTGAAAATCTTTCCAGATCTTATATCCAGAATCTGATAGAAAACCATAATATTCTGGTTGATTCAAAACCGGTAAAAAGCAACTATAAAGTCTCGGAATACGATGAAATCAGCATTATACTTCCAGACAGTATAGAGCCTGAGATAAAAGCAGAAAATATACCATTGGACATAGTATATGAAGATGATGACATAATCATTATCAATAAGCCAAAGGGTATGGTTGTCCATCCTGCACCGGGCCATTACACAGGAACATTGGTAAATGCCCTCATGTATCATTGTAAGGACAATCTCAGCGGAATCAACGGTGTGATGCGTCCGGGTATAGTTCACCGCATAGATAAGGACACCACCGGACTTGTAGTTGCATGTAAAAATGATAAAGCCCATCTCGCTTTGTCTGAGCAGTTGAAAGTACATAGTATAACAAGAAAATACAGAGCTATTGTCAACGGTGTTATTAAGGATGATTCAGGTACGGTCGAAGGTTCGATAGCGCGACATCCTGCTGACAGAAAGAAGATGACCATAGATAATTTCCGGGGCAGGCCGGCGATTACTCATTACAGGGTTATAAAAAGATTTAAAAATCATACTTACGTTGAATGTCAGCTTGAGACAGGACGAACTCATCAGATACGTGTACATATGAAGCATATCGGTCATCCAGTCCTCGGAGACACTGTTTACGGCCCTGAGAAATGTGCATACAAGCTTGAAGGACAGGCTTTGCATGCTATGGTTCTGGGATTTATACATCCCTCGACAAAAGAGTATGTTGAATTTATCAGTGACCCTGAAGTGCCCGGATATTTTTCGGATTTACTTCATAAACTGCCGGGATAATTATGAAAGGAGAGATTATGAACGAAAACCTCATTATAACTATTGAACGACAGGCCGGAAGCGGCGGAAGACAGATAGGTAAAATAATTGCGGAAAAAATGAACGCAAAATGCTATGATGAAGAATTGCTTGAGCGTGCGGCTAAAGACAGCGGCATAGCTGAAGAACTGTTCCATGCACACGATGAAAAACCGACCAGCAGTTTTCTCTATTCGCTTGTAATGGATACTTATTCTCTGGCTTATAATACTACGGCATACACAGATATGCCTATCAATCATAAAATCTTCCTCGCCCAGTTTGACTCTATTAAAAAAATTGCAAAAGAAGAGTCGTGTGTTATCGTAGGACGCTGCGCAGACTATGCCCTGGCAGATCTGCCCCATGTAGTTTCTTTCTTCGTATGTGCTGATGAAAAAATCCGTCTTGAACGTCTTATGAAACAAAGAGATCTTAATGAAAGAAATGCAAAAGATCTTATGAACAGAACAGACAAAGACAGGTCAAGCTATTATAATTATTACTCCAGTAAAAAATGGGGAGATGCAAGAAGCTATGACTTCTGTATTAATACCTCAGAACTTGATTATGACGTGGCTGCTGATATAATGCTTGAAATGGCAACACGAAAAATCAAATCTATGTAAACAAAAGCATTGTTATGTAAAAAAGAATTCCGGACTGTTAATCAGTCCGGAATTCTTTCATCTCCGTAATAATACATAGAAATCGTTCCAGGTCCGCAATGTGCGGTAATGATACTTCCGATTTTATAGATTCTTATATCTTTAAGATTCGGAAAAGCCTCTATAAGCATCTGTTTAAGCAGAAGAGCAGTTTCTTCATTTCTTGAATGATTTATGAAACATTTTCCTGAGTAGTCTGTTCCGTTCTCGGCATGTGCCGTCATTTCCTCGATAATATGTTTAAGCTCTTTCTTTAATCCTCTGACTTTTCCGTATGCGATTATCCTGCCTTCATTGTTCAGATGCATAGAAGGCACAATATCCAGTACAGAAGCTATGGTAGCAGTGGGACCTGACATTCTTCCTGTCCTTTTAAAATATGACAGATCGGCATTAAAGAATTCATGGTGATAATTCAGCCTTCTTGAAAGTATCCAGCTGTTGAGTTCATCAATACTCATTCCCGAATCACGCATATCCGCTGCATCATCCGTAATGAGTCCGTATCCTCCGCAGCTGCACAGTGTATCAATGACATATAACTTCCTGTCCGGATACTGCTCGCGGAGTTCCTCCGCTGCCTGTACCGCGTTATTATAAGAACCTGTCATACCGGTGCCGAAGCAGAGATGAATAACATTGTTCTCCTTTATAAGGGATTCAAAATATTCATAATATGAACCATAGCTTAACTGGGAAGTGGAAGGGATATTGCCGGCATCAATCTGTTCATAAAAAAACTTTTCGGCTTCAGGATCACGATCCATATTATCCTCATAAACCGCTCCGTTGATTGCATACGTATAAAAAGCAACCGGAATATTCCGGCTCCTCATATATTCGTATGGTAAATCAACAGTGGATTCAGCTGATAATATGTATGGTTCAGATGCCATATGATCCTCCATTCAGTTAACCATATATATAATAACAAATTTAAGGGGGCTTGTCACATTGTTTTTTTGGAGATAATGATGAGCAAGGTCCCGCTTTTTACAGAGACAGTTGCCTGAGGCTCTGCCCATTCATTACTGACACCAAGAGGGAACGAACTTGTCATCTCGATATTGTCAGCCGCATACTTTAGACCTTTTAGTGACACACCGGTACACTTTTGCGAATAAGAAAAAACAGAAATATATGAATCGTTTGATCGGGTAATATTCATCGATGTATTCCTGATTATATATAGAACTGTATCTTTTCCGATAATGCACGGATGTCCTCCGTGTTCTGAAATATATGATGCCGTCTGAATATTTGCATATGTATGATCCAATCTGCCACCGAATGCGCAGCAGATGGTTATATCCTGATATCCGTTCTGCATCGCATATTTCACTGCATGCATTGTGTCTGTATCATCTTTTTCTTCAGGAAGACGGATGACTTCAATATTATCAGAGAACTCTCCGTCATATGAATCAAAATCTCCGATGATCAGATCGGGAGTGATATTCATTTGCAGGGCATAAGAGTACCCCCTATCACACGCAATGATAAAATCATACATTTTATTCTCTATCGGAGCGAAATCCCCTCCGGATATTATCAGACATTTTTTCATATTCAGTCCTCTCGAAGTTTTACTGCATTACGAACGGATCGTTTTCTCTGATCCTCAAGTGCGGCATAATGCTTACGCGTTGTGTTGACATCATTATGTCCGAGTACTTCCGCAACAAGATATATATCCCCGGTTTCTCTGTACAGCGATGTTCCGTAAGTGGATCTCAGCTTATGCGGGGTAATTTTTTTTAGAGGAGTAACGATTTTAGCATATTTTTTCACCAGATTCTCTATACTGCGTACACTGACTCTTTTATTCTGAAGTGAAAGGAATAATGCATCCTCACTTCCTTCAGCGGCAATAATATGCTTTCTCTGTTCAATATATTCCCTAAGGGCCGTCTCGACTTCATCTCCGAAGTATACCGTACTTTCTTTACCGCCTTTTCTGTGGACTCTGAGACCGTCATTTACAAAATCCACATCTGTAATGTTAAGTCCCACACATTCCGAAACTCGGATTCCGGTCCCGAGGAGGAGAGTAATGATCGCCACATCCCTTACTTTTGTTTTATCATGGAACCTTTTCTGCATATCCGTCAGATTTTCACCGGATTCAACCTGATCTATCATCGATGCAACCTCATCTATGTCCAGACGTATAATCGGTTTTTCGTGAAGTTTAGGCAGGAGAATGCGTTGAGTCGGATTATTATCGATTCTGGATGTCCTGTAGAAATAATTGTAAAAACTTCTCAAAGAAGACAGTTTTCTGAGTATTCCCTGCTCCCTGTTAAATACTTCCTTTCCGTCTTCATCACGGTATTTCAGATATTCCATGTATTCTTCGATATCCACCGGCTGAAGATTATCCAGAAAATTCAGGGGAATATCTTTGATTTGTCCGTATTCCCGGGCTTTGGGATTGCTTGAAATCAGAAAACTGAAAAAAACATTAAGGTCATACGCATATGCAATTCTGGTTCGGGATTGAGTATTCGGCTCGATTCCTCTGAAAAAATCCCTGCAATACGGAGGAAGATCCAGCAGAAGAGTACGAAGCTTCTGGATATTCTTTTTATCGGTTTCTTCACTGTATGATAGTTTTGACATGTTTTTTTACCTTATTTCTCATTATAACCGTTATCATCAAAACAGCTTTGACATATGGCATGGAAGATACGCTGCTTAACCCCCGGATTCTCTCTTTCAAGCTGCTTCGTTAAATTATTAACATATTCCCTTTTTGAAACACCATCCATCGGACACGGATTTTTTACAACAGGTAATTCATATTTGTGCTGAAAACCGATAATATCCATTTCCGGTACATACATCAGAGGTCTGATGACTGTAAGTCCGGTCCGATCCAGAAAGGTATTCGGAGCAAATGTATGGATTCGACCTTCGTAAATAAGACTCATAAGCAAGGTATCGATCATATCATCCTTATGATGAGCAAAAGCCACCTTATTGCAGCCTTGCTGAGTAGCGAAATCATTCATGGCACCTTTTCGCAATGTTGCACATAGACTGCAGGGATTCTTTTCCTTACGCTCTGAGAAGATAATTTCAGCTATAGGCGTGGAAATTATAGTGTAAGGTACAGAAAATCGTTCACAGAGCTCAGAAATGCCTGAGAGCCCATCTTTAAATCCTTCAAAGCCCAGATCAACGGTGAATGCGGAAATTTTGAAATGCCTGGGATAAAATCTGCGCAGACCGGCTAACGCATAAAGTAATGTAATTGAATCCTTGCCTCCGGAAATGCCTAAAGCGATATGATCACCATCTGAAATCATATGATAATCGTCGATGGCTTTACGCGTGTATGAATATAGTTTCTGTAGCTCCATATGAGAAAATCCTCTAATTTCAATAAAATCTTTATCGAACAGCTTTAATGGTTGTATTGTTGTATATAATAGATTCTATCATATCTATTTATACAATACAAGCTATTTGTTAAAGAAGCATTTTGCGCATAGCTGAATTGCGAAAATACAGGGATCCGAAGTTTTGATATATTTCAATCGAATACTACGGCTCCCTGTTTAAGAGGTGCTGCTTCTGCCTTGTATAATTCGTAAAAGCAAAGAGAAACAAGAAATTATTCGAAAATCATTACGGTAATGTAACAACCGGGATGGATTATATCGGTATATAGAGTATTAATTCTTTTCAGGTCATTAATATAAGCTGTATCACTATATAAAACCGATGTATTATACTCTTTCGCAATTGATTCGAGTGTATCTCCCAGATTCACTTTTACAGGTGTATAATAACAATCCGGCCTCATATTGTTAACAGTCTGCGCTTTTGCTTTAATAAGTGATAGCGAGCAGAATGTCAATGCAAGTATTATTACCAGACCGCTCAATATATATTTTGCTGTTTTCATAATATTACCTCGAACAAATATTCTCGAACTCTTGTTCTAAATATATCACTCGAACAACTGTTTGTCAACAACTTGCGGAGTATTTTTTCAGTTTTCTTTTTTATGATCCGATTTTCGCCTGTAGAAAGTACGTATATTTACTCCCAATCGATCAGATATTTCATCATTGGTCATTCCGAGAGAACTAAGATAATCAACCTGAGTCCAGTCAATATCGGTTCCTTTTTTATTTCTGCCGGCATATCTGCTGCTCTTTCTGTAAACTTCGGAACTGTCCCAAAGCAGATTCAGATCATATCCGTCCTTTGCTCTGCTGTAAACTACTTCGACTCCGAATTGTTCAAGCAGTTTTTTTAATTTCTCCAGCTGAAGTTCGGTAAGAAAATTTTCTTTTACTTTCAGATTTAATTTGTCCTGCATAATAAATCCCTCCCCATTTATTATGCCATAATTAAAACTGACATTAAAGAGGAAATTATATATTATTTTATCGAACAAAAGTTTTGCATTTTAATCGAACATATGTTAGAATAAAAATATAAATTATCCGGAGGTATAAAAGATGGGAAGAAAAAAAGGTGATGCTCCGACTGAGAAACAGCTTGAGATCCTCTCCTTCATAAAAGAATATACTTTGAAAAAGGGATTCCCGCCCTCAGTACGTGAAATATGTGAGGCTGTAGATCTGAGATCCACATCTTCTGTTCATGCACATCTGAAATCATTGGAAAGGCTCGGATTGATATCCCGGGATAATCTCAAGTCCAGAACAATAGAAATTCTCGATGATGAGTTCGCCCCTGCCAGACGTGAACTTTCCAATATACCGGTTATCGGTCAGGTTGCGGCAGGTCAGCCGATACTGGCCGAGGAAAATATCACTGAATACTTCCCCATTCCTGTTGATTATCTGCCTAATAAGGAAACATTCATGCTCAAAATCAAGGGTGATTCCATGATCAATGCAGGTATCTTTAACGGAGACCATATCCTTGTTGAATGCTGTTCAACTGCCTCCAACGGTGAAATTGTGGTTGCTTTAGTTGAAGACGGAGCCACTGTAAAACGTTTCTATAAAGAAAACGGTTATTACAGACTTCAGCCAGAAAATGACACTATGGACCCGATTATAGTTGAAAATGTTACTATTCTGGGCAAGGTAATCGGTTTATTCAGACTTATGAGATAAATTAT
>JAUNOA010000083.1 GCA_030531245.1 Lachnospiraceae bacterium | reverse complement strand
CTCCAACCGAAATATACGGATCATATCCGTAAACATCCATCCCCAGCTGCCATGCCGTATTGGCTACCATTACTCCTATCGCACCCAGTCCGATGACTCCGAGCTTCTTGCCCTTTATCTCTGTTCCGGCAAATGCCTTTTTGGCTTTTTCGGCATCTTTTGTGACCGAAGGATCGTCAGCATTTTCTCTGATCCACTCTATACCGCCGGCGATGTCACGGCTCGCAAGCATAAGACCTGCAACAACAAGCTCCTTGACTCCGTTTGCATTGGCTCCGGGTGTATTGAATACAACTATACCCTTTTCCGCACATTCTTCGAGCGGAATATTGTTTACGCCTGCACCTGCACGCGCTATAGCCCTCAGACACTTCGGGAATTCACAATCCTTCATGTCTGTGCTTCTTACCAGTATACCCTGTGCCTCCTGTAAATCCTCTGTGAACGTATAACCGCTGCGGAATCTGTCGAGTCCTACTTTGGCTATTGAATTAAGGCACAGTATCTTTCTATCTTTCATGTTCCTTTTCAAACTCCTTCATGAATTTAACGAGTGTCTCGACACCCTCTTTAGGCATGGCATTGTAAATGCTTGCGCGCATTCCCCCTACCGTGCGGTGCCCTTTAAGATTCTCAAGTCCCGCTTCCTTTGCCGACTTGACGAACTCGGCATCCAGATTCTCATCACCTGTGATGAAAGGAATGTTCATAAGTGATCTTGAGTCCTCTTGGACAGTACCCCTGAACATACTTGACTGATCCAGGTAATCATAAAGGATTTTTGCCTTTTCTTCATTGCGCTGCTTCATGACTTCAAGTCCGCCCATCTTTTTAAGCCACTTGAAAACCTTTCCGCAGATATAAATACCATAACAAGGAGGTGTATTATAAAGTGAACCTGCATCCGAATGTATCTTATACCTGAGCATGGTAGGTGTACCCTCAAGCACATCATCCGTAATCAGATCCTCACGAATGATTGCGATGACTACACCTGCAGGGCCGACGTTTTTCTGTACTCCGCCGTAAATCATGCCGTATTTGCTTACATCCACCGGTTCTGATAAGAAGCACGAAGACTGATCTGCTACCAGCAGCTTGCCCTTTGTATTCGGAAGTGTATGATACTTGGTTCCGTAAATTGTATTGTTTTCGCAAATATATACATAATCCGCATCGGCATCTATAGGAAGATCCGAACAGTCCGGGATATATGAGAATGTTTTGTCCTCACTGCTGGCCACTGCATTGGCCTTTCCGTAAATAGAAGCTTCCTTCCACGCCTTCTTCGCCCACTGACCCGTGATAATATAATCTGCAACACGGTTTTTCATAAGGTTCATAGGAACCATGGCAAACTGAGTGCTTGCCCCGCCCTGCAGAAACAGTACCTTGTATCCGTCCGGAATGCAAAGCAGTTCTCTGATATCAGCCTCGGCTTCATCTATAATATTCTGAAACATTTTTGAACGATGGCTCATCTCCATGACCGACATTCCGCAGCCACGATAATCCATCATTTCTTCGGCCGCTTCTCTGAGCACTTCCTCGGGAAGTACTGCAGGTCCGGCACTGAAGTTATATACTCGACTCATCTTTTTGCCTTTCCATCGATGCCTATTTCAAATCCTTCGGGAGATTTTCTGTTATACCACATTGAACCCAGTGTCGTATCCATGTAATACCATGATCCGTCATACTGAACCCAACCGACCTGCATATATGTATCAGCTCCGAAATAATACCACTCGTTATTGATCTTTCTCCATGCACATGTTACGAATGTTCCGTCAGGAAGTTTGAATCTCCATCCCTTCGCATCCTGAATCCACTCTCCGGCACTTTCTGCTGCTGCCAGAGCCTCACGGTTGATTGTGGCCTGCTCCTCGGAAATGATTATATCATTTGATTCAACCCAGTCTCCTCTGACATTTGCATCTATATGATGAATTCCTCTGGCTCTTATCTTGTAATCACCGGCTCTTGTAAGGTACTGTGCAAGACTAAACGCTTCACTGGTTACAACTTCAGATGCGATGAAACGGTCATTTCTGAATACACGAACCTCATAGGAAGACGCTTTGTCAACATGCTCCCACATAGCTCTTCCATCCTCTGCAAGCTTGATTTCCTCAATATCGCCTATTGTGTACTTTACCTGATCTACTGTTACTGTTACAACGAGCAGAGACGAAGAATCCTGCCTCTTTGCAGATTTGTATGTACACCCGTTGAACTGCATCTGGCTGGCCTTGGTAATACTGAAATAATAGTCCTCATTTGCCTCCAGGGTAATTACCATCTCAGGTTTTGCTCCCTGCTCGGTAACCTGCTTCTGATTGGTCACCTCATACGATTGTACGGAACACTGACCCGTAACTGTGATCCTGACACCACTGTCATCGTCCGGATCTTCCTGCTCATACTCCGAGTATTGAACGCTGAGTGTAAGCGATTTTATAGCTTTACTGGCAAATGCGGGAAATGCCATACAGATTGTTACAGAAAAAACAGCTATAGCAAATAATAATGATTTTACTCTATTCATAATAACCTCCTTACGAATATACTGTTATATAGTTTATCACAAAACATTCTTATATAAAAGACTGATAACCCTTTCGAAATTATTGCGGTTATCAGAATTTTTTGTTAAAATATACTAGTTTGGTATCAACCAGACATCGAACCATGAAAATTTTATAAGGAGGTGCTCCTGTGTCACAAAGTATAATTACAATTGTGGCTGCGGTTGTAGTGGGCATCATCTGTTTCGTAATAGCTTGGTTTTTGTCCAAGAATAAGACAAAAAAGGACATTGACAATAAAGTCGGATCGGCTGAAGCAAGATCAAGAGCGATAATAGATGAAGCAATGAAGACCGCGGAGGCAAAAAAGCGTGAAGCCTTACTCGAAGCTAAAGAAGAAAACCTTAAAACCAAAAATGAACTGGATAAAGAGGTTAAAGAAAGACGGTCAGAGCTTCAGCATTATGAAAAGCGAGTATTACAGAAAGAAGAAAACCTTGATAAAAAACAGGAATCTCTTGAAAGGAAAGAGGAATCTCTTCAGGCACGTGAAGGCAATCTTGCCAAAAAGAGCCAGGAGGTTGAGGATCTCTACCGTCAGGGAGTAGCCGAGCTTGAAAAGATCTCAGGTCTTACAAGCGAGCAGGCCAAGGAACTGCTGCTGCAGACTATCGAAGAAGATGTCAAGCATGACAAGGCCAAGCTTATCAAGGAACTGGATACTGAGGCTAAAG